>CANJEU010000008.1 GCA_947473445.1 Fidelibacterota bacterium
CACCGAAGGCGCGATGTTCGAGCGTGGGCTCGAGATCGGCTGCGCCGCGGGCGTCTTTACCGCCTTGCTTGCGCCGCACTGCAAATCGCTCCACGTGGTCGATGTTATGCCTGCCGCCATCGAGCGCGCGGCCGCGCGCCTGAAGGATCGCGGGAACATCGCCTGGGAAGTCAGCTCGGTCACCGAGGACTTCGCCGCCGGCAAATTATTCGACGTGATCGTGGTCGCCGAAGTGCTGTGCTACCTGCCCGATCACGACACGTTGCGCCGCGCGGTCGATATGATCGCCTCCAAACTCGCCCCCGGCGGGCTGCTTGTATTTGGGTCCGCCATCGACGCCGTCACAAAGCGCTGGGGTCTGCTGGGCGCTGGCGCCGAAACAACCATGCGCGAATGGGAGCGCACGCTGCGCGAGACCAACCGCGCCGCCTGCCAGGGCTCCTATTGGGGCGAAGATACGCGCATCGTCAGCTACACCCGCGATGCCGGTACCGCGCTTCCCGGCGCAAGCTTCAAGACGTCCGAGGATACGATTGTTCCACATAAGGCGGTCAGCGATATTCCGGCCAAAGCCGTGCTCGTCCTAGCGCCCCATCCCGACGACGAGGTGTTCGGCTGCGGCGGCGCGATCGCGCGTCATGTTGCTGCCAGGGTGCCGGTGAAGGTCGTCGTCGCAACCGACGGCGCTTATAAGAAGGGCGAGATGGCGACGGCGGCCGCCCAGCGTGGCCGCGCCACCCAGCGCGAGGAAGAATGCCGCGCCGGGGCCAAAGTGCTCGGCTACGGTGAACCCATTTTCTGGAATTTGCCCGACCGCGCGCTGGCGTATGGCGAACCGCTGGTCTTGAAAGTCCTGGGCGCGATGGAAGGCGTCGATCTCGTGTACGCCCCCTCGCTTGCCGAGCAGCATCCCGATCATCGGATTCTCGCCATGGCCGCGATCGAAGCCGTTAAACGCAGTCCGGGCACGCGCCTTGCCTTCTACGAGATCGGTGCGCCCCTGCGGCCTAATCTTCTTCTCGACATTTCCCCCGTGCAGGCGATCAAACAGGCCGCCATTGCCTGTTTCCGCTCGCAGCTCGATGCGCAGCGCTATGACGAGCAGATCGCCGCGCTCAATCGGTACCGAACCTACACGCTGATTGAAAACGTCGGCGCGGCCGAGGCCTATACGATCGTATCGTCCGACGAGATCAACGCCGATCCGCTCAAATTCCATCGCCCCGAGACAGAGCGTTACCTTGCTGAAGCGGCGTATGCGCAGCAAGAACTGCAGAAGTTGCGCCGTCTCCTACACGATACCGAGCAGGAGCTTAGCGCCATGCGCGGTTCGACATCATGGAAAGTGACAGCGCCTTTGCGTAAGATCATGCGGCTTCTTCGTCGCTGATCTGAAGGTTTATGAAAAACGTCCACGTCTTTACCGTCGCTGCGGGTAATTACCTGCCGAAAGCCCGAGTGCTGCTTGCGTCGCTGCGCCGGCATCATCCTGAGTGGCGGCTGCATTTTGCCGTCTCTGATGCCGCCCCGCCGGATGATGCGCTGGCCGGTCTGGGCGCTGACGAAATTCACGAGCTAGAGACCCTTGGCATTCCGAATCTGCGCCGCTGGGCGTTTTCACATTCGCTGATTGAACTCGCCACGGCGATCAAGCCGTTTGTGCTCAAGAAGCTGCTGGCGCGCGACGACTGCGATATGGCGATTTATCTCGATCCCGATATCGCGGTTATGTCGCCCATGACCGATGTGGTGGAGGCGCTGAAGATCAGCGACATCGTTCTGACGCCCCACCTTACCGACCCCGAAAACACCATTGCTGGGATCGTCGCCAATGAAGTTTCCACGATGCAGCATGGCATCTATAATCTGGGCTTCATCGGCGTTGCCGCGCGCGATGAAGGCGTCAAGTTTGCGCAGTGGTGGTCTGATCGCACCTATCGCTATTGCCGCGAGGATATCCCCGATGGGATTTACACCGATCAGCGTTGGGTCGATTTCGCGCCGGCATTCTTTGATCGCGTGAAAGTGTTGCGCGCGCCCGGCCTCAATGCCGCGCCATGGAATTTGCCGAACCGGGAAATGGGCGGAAGCCTAGCCCAAGGCTTTACCGTAAACGCGCAGCCGCTCGTGTTCTTCCACTTCAGCCAGCTGGGCGTCATGCCCGACGCGCGCACGACCGGCGGTCAGATGGCGGCGGCGGAGTTGGTGGCGTGGTACCGCCGCGAAAGTGCGCCGACCGCGGCAGAGAAGGGAGTTTCCCCTCATTATGCTTTCAATCGCTTCGACGATGGATCTCCGATTGCCATGGAGCAGCGCCTGGTTTATCGCGCGCGGCCGGATGTGCAGCGGGCTCATCCCGATCCTTTCGCCGCCGGCGAGGGAAGTTATCCCGCATGGTGGAAGGCGCACGCCCGGTCTGAGTACCCGCGGCTCTTCTCGGCCGAAACGCGCGGCGCTGAAATGCAGCACCTCAGCGCGTTCCTCACCTACCGGCGTGATGCCGACGATATCATCGGCGATGACGCGGTGGTGCCGGCGGGTCAAGGTGCGCCGCTCGCCTCGCGCGTGAAAAACCTGATCCGCAAAATCGCGGGCTAAAGCATTTTTCGGGAGAAGTAGTTTCGGGTTTTCCCAAAGAAACTGCGACCAAACAAAACCTTTAGTTCAGCAACCAGATCGCCGCGTTCAAAGCGCCTGCGAAAGTCACCCACGCGAGATATGGCGCAAACAACAGCGCCGCTATTAGGTCGTGACGCCAGAACATCCGCAGCGTAACGGCGATGCTGATCCACAGGAGCACGAGGCCGGCAAGCGCGAGGCCGAGTTTCTGCAAGCCGAAAAATAATACCGGCCACATAAGGTTCAGGGCGAGTTGAGCTCCGAAGGCGGCGAACGCGGGTCTATCCGTAAAGCCCACGCGCCGCCACACCCGCCAGCCGGCGATGGCGATCATGATGTAAAGCGCTGTCCATACCGGCCCGAACAGCCAGTCCGGAGGATTGAACGATGGCTTGGTGAGTGTTGGGTACCAAGTATTGATGCTGCTGGCCGTCGCAATACCGCCGAGCGCGGACACGGCAAAACTTGCGGCCAGGAAACCCAGAAGCGCAAGCGCACTATGTCCAGCCGTTCGGGTGCGCATGTGTACCTATACTTTCTGGGGCAGTTGGATCTGCTGGTAGCGCGCGAAGTCGATTTTAATCGCGCGCTTGCCGCCCTGACTAATCGCGGTGCGCAGTTTTTGGGGTGTGACCGGCTTGATGAGGTAGCCTGACATGTCCAAGCGCCCGGCCAATTCCACCGTTTCGTGATCGCCCGACGCCGTTAGCATCCGGCGCCATGGCTCGTGGGTATTTCTATCCCAGGGTGAAATCCATCACGATTTTCTCGGATGGTGATTGGCGAAGCACTGAGGAGACCTGAATTCATTAGGGATTATGGGGTCAATGCGCTTCTGCTAAAGTCGCGCGGAGGGAGCTGGAAACGCAGATGTCCGATACGGGTGAGACGCAGATAACGTCCGGAAGCACCGACCGGTTCCCGGTCAGCGCGCGTCTCCTGGTCGTCTCGTTCGTTCTCCTCGTGGCGGTCATCGGGGTTGCGGGCTGGGGCGAACGTCAGGCCAGCCTCTATGCCGAGGTGGCTTTCGGCACCCAGCAACGCGGGCTTGAAACCGCGCGGTTGCTGTCCCTGATGCAAGATACTGAAATCGGTCAGCGCGGCTACCTTTTGACCGACGATGAGCGGTACCTGCAGCCCTATGAAGCGGCGATTTCTGAAATCGCGCAGCTCCGGCCTCGCCTGAAAAGCATCATCGGTGATAACACGGCGCAGCTCGACCGGGCCGTGAGTCTCGATCAGCTTATCACCGAACGCCTGGACTATCTCGCGCGCGCCCTGACGCTTCATGAGAGCGGCCAGCGCGGCGCGGCCATCGCCATCGAGCGCTCCGGCGAAGGCAAAGTGCGCATGGATGAGATTCGCGCCATCATCGCACAGGTGAATGCAGCGCGCGAAAAAGTGCTGGCCGACCAACAGGCCCGTCTTGATTGGACGATCGTCTGGGTGAGGGTCGCCGAGATTCTCGGCGTCATCCTCCTGGTGCTGACCGCTGCCGCCATCTTCCGGCAATCGACACTGTTTGCCGGCGCGCAGCGCCGCGTGCGTGAAAGTCATGCGGCCGCGATCACAGCGGCAAACGCCGCCAATCGGGCGAAATCGGCCTTTCTGGCCACCATGAGCCATGAACTGCGTACCCCCATGACGGCGATTATCGGCATGTGTGATCTCTTGCTGGCGGGACACCAGAGCGCCGATGAGCGACAGATCACGCAACTGCTTGAACGCAATGCGCAATCCCTTCTCCGCCTGCTGAACGATATTCTCGATCTTTCCAAAATCGAGTCCGGCCGTCTCACGTTCGAGAAAGCCGATTTTACGCTCTCGTCGGTTCTTGAGGAAATAAAAGCCCTCTTTGGACCGGTCGCGAGCCAGAAGGGATTGGTTCTCACGGTCGCTGCAAACGCCGGCCCCAAGGACGTCTTCCGCGGCGACCCCAAGCGCCTTCAGCAGGTCATGGTCAATCTTGTCGGCAACGCCATTAAATTCACTCTGTCCGGCGGCGTGACGGTTTCCAATCGTCAATCGGTCGCTCCGGACGGCCGAACAGTCGTCGAGATTGAAGTCGAGGACACGGGCGAAGGCATTACCGACGAAGCGATGAATCGCCTGTTCCGCGAGTTCGAGCAGGAAGATGTCTCCACATCCCGTCGTTACGGCGGCAGCGGTCTTGGCCTGAGCATTTCAAAGCGTATCGTCGAAAGTTTGGGCGGTTCTATCGGCGCCACCAGTACGAAGGGCCGGGGATCGTGTTTCTTCTTCTCGCTTCCGCTGCCCGACGGGGATCCAGCGAAAATTTCGTCCCGGCCGGCCGGTGCGGGCGCTGACGCAAGCCGGCAATTGGCGGGCCTGCGCCTCAATATTCTTCTGACGGAAAACACGCCCGCCACGCAATTCCTGGTCAGCCGGATGCTGACCTTATGGGGTCACGCGGTCACAGCGGCCGGCGATGGCATCGAAGCGTTCAGAGTCGCGAACGAGCGGCGGTGGGACATCATCCTCATGGATATGCAGATGCCGCTGATGGACGGCCCGCAAGCCACGCAACTTATCCGCAGCGGAAATGGTCCCTCGGCGGATGTGCCCATTATCGCGCTCACTGCCGACGCGGTGATCGGGAATAGACGCATCTATCTGGAAGCGGGCTGTAACGTCGTCTGCACGAAGCCGATCGATTGGGCCATCCTTGCCGATCACATCGCGCGCCTTGTGGGACATGTGAACGTGGCGGCGCCGCCCGCCCCTATTCTATCCCCGTCATCGGCGATGCCCCAGGCGCATTGGCGCGATCTGCCCCTTATCAATCGTCCGCTGCTGGACGAACTCGTGGACTCCCTCGGCAAAGAAACGGTTTCCGCGCTTGTCGCGGCCGCCATTGAGAACTTGCGGGCTTATACCGTTCAATTGGGCAAACTGGCGGACGCAGGCGACGTCGCCCAGATGAGCCGTCTTGCGCACCAGATCAAAGGCGCCAGCGGACAAGTCGGCGCCGAGCGCGTCTCGGGGATTGCGCGTGTCATTGAATCGGAGAGCAAGGCCGGCGCCGTGGCAACGGCGGCTGTGGCGGCCATTGAGGAGGCGCTCACAGAAACGTCCGCGGCCCTCGATTCCTATTTTGCGCGCGCCAGTGAAAACGCATGAGCAATCCTCGCGTGACCCTTTACGGAATCAAGAATTGCGACACGATGAAGAAGGCGCGGGCGTGGCTGGACGGTCGCGGCGTAGCTTTTGCATTTCACTACTATAAGGTCGCGGGGATTGCCAGGGAGACGCTGATAGCGTGGGTGCGCACCGTCGGATGGGAGGCGCTGCTTAACCGCGCCGGGACCACCTTCCGCAAACTTGCGGACAAAGATAAGGAAGGCGTGGACGAAGCGAAGGCCATCGCGCTGATGCTCGCGCAGCCCTCGTTGATCAAGCGGCCGGTGCTGGATGTAAGCGGAAAGCTGCTCGTTGGCTTCAAGCCCGCTGAATACGAGAGAATCTTCTAGCGCCTCTGTCGCGCCGGGCTGTCCGGCGGCCGGTAAGCTTTCCATGAGCGCCGGGGCCGCTTTTTTCAAGATGCATGCGTTGACAAGATGGGGCGGTCTCCTCTCTATTCCCCCTCCTTTTTCACGAAAGATCCTCCGATGTCCGACACCATGCAGATCTGGGATCCGCGCGGTGTGCGCGCAAGCGCACATCTCGACATCGCCCAGGAACTCCTGCCGCTCAAAGAGTCCGAAATTCTCAGCCTCACGAGCGGCGCGGGCGAGATCGGCCCGGCGATCGCCGCCGCGGTCAAGTCGTCCACGGTCGTCGTGATCGAGATAAACGGGGCCAGCGAAGATCCTCCGCCGCTCTCCAATCTGACCTTCAAAAGCGGCGAGCCGGATAAGATTCCCGCCGATGATGAAAGCTTCGACATCGTCATCGCGAACGGCGTGCTCTCGCGCGTTTCAGACGACCGCCGTGCGTCGGCGTTGCGTGAAATGCGCCGCGTGCTGCGTCCCGGCGGGCTCGCCTATATCGCCGAGCCGTTCTCGGGCAGCGCCTTTAACGAGATTCTGCGCGGCTTCTTCGACGAGAAGCAGGCGCGGATTGCCGCGTTCGAACTCGTGAAGGAGTCCGTCACATCGGGCGCCATGGCGCTGGTTTCGCAAAAATTCTTCCAAATGCCGGTCATGCTCGCCGATTTCGACGCAATGGCGCGGGGCTATCTGCCCGCGGACGTGCGTGTGGCAGGCCCGCAGAAGACCGAAGCAGTGAAGAAGTTCGATCGCCAAATGGGTCCCAAAGGCGCTGCCTTTCAGATTCCAATGCGCATCGATCTTTTGCGCAAACCCGATTAAACTGGCGGCATGACCGCTGTTTTGGGACTCTTACGCGGAATCGCGACCCGGCCCGCCAAACGCGCGCTGCTATTGACCCACAGCGCGTCCCTCATCCATGCCAAAGCGGGGCTTGAGGGCGACTTCGGACGGCGCGCCGGACGCTCCCAGATAACCATCCTAAGTGAGGAAGCTTGGCGCGCGGCCTGCGAGGAGGTCGGCGCGGTTCTGCCCTGGACGATGCGCCGGGCCAATCTGCTCGTTGCCGGAATACCCCTCTTGCCGCTCGCGGGATCACGCATCGCCATCGGCGAAGTCATCCTGGAAGTCACGATGGAGACCGATCCCTGCAAGCGCATGGATGAGGCGCACGCCGGCCTGCGCCGCGCGCTCACGCCTGCCGCGCGCGGCGGCGTACGCTGCCGTGTCATTGCGGGCGGGAGGATCGCTGTCGGTAACGAGGTTATGTGGCAGGCGGCGATGGAGGATTTATTCGCCGCGCCGGAAACGCAGCGTGCGGCCTCGCACGCCGCACGCCTCTCTGGTTAGAACAGCGCCGACACCGTCGCGACCACCGCGCTGGTGAGATACCCCGAGACCGCGATGGCATAGGCCGTATCCAGAAGCGTTGAATGTTTGGTCATTTGGCACCTTCCTTTCATCGTCCATATCGGGTGATGAAGGCGCCCCTGCCATAAATACGGGTGCACGGCAGTCATGCTCCCCCCGCATGACATAGGCCGTTGCAATTGCAGAGATAATCAGCCCGAAACGAGCTTGATCGGACGGTCGAAAACCGACAGCGCCTCGTCAAGGTCGGCGCTCTGCTTCAGCTTTACGCCGCGGTTCATCACGACGTAATGCGGGCTCGCGCTCTTGGCCTTCACCTGCTTCAGAATCTCGAACTGGGGCTGTTCACGGCTTGAGGCAAAAACCATGAAGCAGGCGGCCTCGGGGCTGTGATTGATGGCGTAGTCGCGCCATTCGCTGCGCCGCACGCGGCTGGCATACAGCGCGAGGAGACGGTTGAGTTCAGCTCGCGTGAAATGAAGATATGGTGCGCGACGCCGGAAGTCCTTGATGCGAACGACCGCGGACATGATTGCCGTTAGACCGGAACACCATGACGCATAAGCATCATATTTTCAGACAGCGGAGGTCCGATCAAGCCTCGCAATGCAGGTCGCGGACCGTGCGGCGAGCCTCTATTTTCCAGACGAGCCCAATTCCTGGTTTTTGCTCACGACATCGGGCTGATCGAAGCAATTGGGGTCCCCGAGGGTGTCGTAGCAGTAGCGGCTGACGGTCTCGGGCTCCGGGGGGCGGGTATTGCAGGTTGCGTCGGCCGGCGCGCTGTCGTGGTTGGAGCATACGTACCCGAAGGCTTGCGCCCAAATCGGATCGGGGTCCCCGCCGCAGCTGCCAAGGACCAGCGGCAGGGCCGCTGCCGCAGCGAAAATCGAAATGCGCATGAAGAAGGCCCTCTTTTCACGATTTTAAGCCGTCTTTCATATATCCCGGCCGGCGTTAACAAAGCCTTGAAACCCCCCGCCGGCCCCGGGCGCGGCGGGCGGCCCGTTGCCCTAAAAAAGCCTGTGTTTTCAGGGGCCTTCCCTCAGCATCCCTTTGAATTGCCTAACCTCTCCCGGTTCTTTATGTTTCCGGCGCATTTGCAAGGCGAACGGCGGGCCCGCCCGCCATCCCTTCGCGGGATCGCCGTACGAGAAGATAAGGAGCTCACTTGACCGAGAAGGACGCCAGCCCGGCGCCGCAGCCGAAGAGGGGAATGTTTTCCCGCAAGCCGGCTGGAGAGCCGAAGGCCGAAGAGCCAAAGAAGGATGTCGAGCTCGACGGCCTGATGGCCGAGATCGAATCCGATCTCCGGGAAGACGAACTCAAGCGCATCTGGAGACGCTACGGCTCGACCTTCGTGACCGTTGCCGTTGTCTTCCTGTTGGCTGTCGCCGGCTATGAAGGATGGCGCGCGTATGAAGCGCGCGAACACGCCAAGGTCGCGAGCATGTACGAAGAAGGCATGAGCCTCGCCGCCGATCAGAAGCTCGACGAAGCCAAGGCCAAATTCGCCGAAGTCGCAAAGACCTCGGACAAGCCCTACGCCTCGCTCGCCCGTCTCGTCGATGCGGGCATCCGGGTTGAACAGAACGACGTCGAAGGCGCAATAGGCCTTTACGCCTCGCTCGCCGCCGATACCAGCGCTGACCCGCTGTTCCGCGAGATGGCCGTTGTGCTCAAAGCGCTGCACAGCGTCGACCGTGAAGATCCGAAGAAGATCGAAGCCGAACTGGCGCCGCTGACGAAGGTCAGCACGTTCAAGCACTCGGCGATCGAACTCACGGCACTGCTGGCCGCCAAACAGGGCGACACGGCGCGCGCGGCGACCCTTGCGCAAAGTCTGGTGGATGACACCGCTACGCCGCAAGCGATGCGGGGGCGCGCCACGGAACTCGCTGCGCTTTATAAAGCCGGCGTGGTCCCCAAGACACTGCCGCCGCCGCCTGTGAACGCAGGCGCGCCGCCGTCCGTCACCGATCTCGTTGCGCCCGTTGCCGAAGCCGAACCTCAGCCGGCACGTCCGCCGGCGAAACAATAGCCATCAAGGCCATCAATGCGTTTCGTCCGTGCACTTTCGTTTGTTCTCGTCGCAGCTTCGCTTGCCGGCTGTTCCACCATCGGCGACATGTTCTCCAGCGATAACGATGAAGTGCTGCCAGGCACGCGCATCTCGGTTCTGGCGCTCGAGCGCGAACTGCGCCCGTCCATCGAAACCACGGACACGCGCATCGTGCTTCCCCAACCGCAAGATACGGCCCAGTGGCCCGGCGCAGGCGGTCTTTCGCACCACGCCATGCACCATATGCTGATCAGCGATCTGCCCACTCGCGCGTGGTCGGCAGGCATTGGTGAAGGTTCGGGCCTGCGCAATCGTATGTTCGCCGAGCCGATCATCTCCGGCGGACGCATCTACACCATGGATGCCGACGCCCGTGTCGCGGCCTTCGACGCCAAGACCGGCCGCCGCCTATGGCGCATTGAAGCTGCGCCCGAGAAAGAAGAAGACAATCACTTCAACGGCGGCGCGATTGCCATTGAGGGCGACACGATTTTTGCGACCTTGGGCGCCGCGGAAGTGCTGGCGATGAGCGCTTCTGACGGGAAGATACTTTGGCGCGTGACGACCGAAACCCCAGTGCGCGCCGCGCCCGCCGTCAGTGGCGGACGCGTGTTCGTCACCACCATCGAAAACCAAGTCATCGCTTTTGCCGCGAACAACGGCGAGCAGCTGTGGACCTACGCCGGAGCATCGACGCCGACGATCCTGCTGGGCGGCTCGGCGCCGGCGGTCGACGGCGGCGTGGTCGTGGCCGCGCTCTCGACCGGTGAACTTGCCGCGCTGCGCGCCGATAACGGCTCGCTGCTGTGGAGCGAAACGGTCGTCGCCATCCGCCGCACGGAAGCCGCCGCCAGCTTGCCTGATATCGCCGCGCGCCCGGTCATTGATCGCGGCCGCGTTTATGCGGTGGGCCAGTCGGGCCTGATCGTCGCCATCGATCTGCGTACCGGCAACCGTCTGTGGGAAGCCCCGGTCGCGGGGATCTATCAGCCGTGGATCGCGGGCGATTTCCTCTACACGGTCACCATCGATGCCGAAGCGGTCTGCATGGACGCGCGTTCGGGCCGCATTCTGTGGGTGACCCAGCTGCGCGCCTGGGAAGACGAGAACGACCGTGAAGACCGCGTGATCTGGGCCGGCCCCGTGCTGGCGTCGGACCGCCTGATCCTCGTCAACTCGCTCAGCGAAGCGATCTCCATTTCGCCCTACTCGGGCGAAGTGATGGGTCAAATTGATTTGCCTGCTTCGACGACGATGGCGCCGGTGTTTGCCGATGCCACCATGTATGTGCTCGACGACGACGGCGATCTGACCGCCTATCGCTAAGACGCGAAGGATCTCGTGTTCGGGCGCCATTTCAGTACGCTGAAGTGGTGGCCGTCCCATTTGCTGCATCACCTTCTACCTCGCTAGGACTAACGACGTATGGCCCGCAAAACCCACCGCAAGCATTCCGGCGGCACCGCCCGCACGCAGCTTGCCCGCACGCGCGAGAAGCGCGGCGATGCGCGCCCGTCCTTCACGGTGGCCATCGTCGGCCGCCCGAACGTCGGCAAGTCCACGTTGTTCAACCGTTTGATCGGCCGTCGCGAAGCCATCGTGCACGACCGGCCGGGCGTCACCCGCGACCGGCGCGAAGCCATTGGGTCCCTGGGCGGCCTCACCTTCACCGTCATCGACACCGCCGGCCTTGAAGACGTCGATGTCGAGACGCTTGAAGGGCGTATGCGCCGCCAGACCGAGAAAGCCATCGCCGATGCCGATGTGGCGTTGTTCCTGCTCGATGCGCGCGCCGGCATCACGCCGCTCGATGAACACTTCGCCGATCTGTTGCGCCGGAGCCGTACGCCCATCCTGCTCGTCGCCAACAAAACAGAAGGCAAGGGCAGCGAGAGCGCGCTCTATGACGCCTTCCGTCTTGGCCTTGGCGAGGCCCTGCCGATTTCGGCAGAACATGGCCAAGGTCTCGATGGACTTTATGTCGCGCTGGTTCCCTTCGCCCCCCCTGAGGATCTCGAAGCCATCGAGGACGACGAGGAGGAGGAAGCCGAGCCCGCGCCCCTGGCGGAAGGCGAAGAGCCGCCGCCGGGCCCCGTGCGTCCGCTCCAGCTCGCGATCATCGGCCGGCCAAATACCGGGAAATCCACGCTCATCAATCGCCTTGTGGGCGAAGACCGCGTGCTCACCGGTCCCGAAGCTGGAATCACGCGCGATGCAATCCACATCGACTGGACATACAAGTTTCCCGATGGATCGACCCGCGAGATTCGCCTGGTCGATACCGCGGGCGTGCGCCGGCGCGTCAAGATTACCGATGCGGTCGAAAAGCTTTCTGTCGGCGACACCTTCGAAGCCATTCGTCTGGCCGAAGTGGTCGTGCTGGTCGTGGACTCAGAAGCGCCGCTCGACAACCAGGAACTGACGCTTGCGCGTTTTGTCGCCGAGGAAGGCCGCGCCCTCGTCATCGCGGTCAACAAGTGGGACGCCGTCAAAGAAAAGCGATCGATTCTGCAGATGGTCGAGGATCGCCTCGCGACATCGCTTGCGCAGGTCCGCGGTATTCCCATCGTCACGCTGTCGGCCAAGACGGGCCAGCGTGTCGATAGCCTGATGGATGCGGTGTTCGCCGTGCACGCCACTTGGAACAAGCACATCTCGACCAATCCGCTCAATCGCTGGCTCGCGGCCGCGACGCGCGCCCATCCGCCGCCGCTTTCCATTCACAAGCAGCGCATCAAGTTGCGCTATATGACTCAGGCCAAGACGCGCCCGCCGACGTTTGTGATTTTCTCGACCCGCGCGGCCGACTTGCCCGATGCCTATATGCGGTATCTGACCAACGGGATTCGCGACACGTTCGACCTCGACGGCGTGCCGATCCGCATCCATTTGCGCAAGCCGAAGAACCCGTTCGAGGATGATTAAAGCGGGTCATCGGTTGCCGAGCGGACCGCTTTAGCCTCTTCGCCTCCCCGCGCGCGTTATGGCATCATCAGGCCTTCGACCGGGGAGGGTCACACCATGAACGCACTGCGCGTCATTGCCGCCGCTGCGACTCTATTGATCAGTAGCGCGGCCGGCGCCGCCGAACCGGGCGCCCCTGTCTTCGATCCAAAGATCCTTGATCCGAAGGCGCTCAGTTTCATCATCCCCAAGGACATCAAGTGGACGCCGTCCACCTCGTCGGCGGGGCTGGAGACCGCCGTGCTGGCGGGCGATCCCGCCAAACCCGGCGCGTTCTACTTCACCCTCAACAGGTGGAAGCCGGGCAGCTTCAGCCGGCCCCATTTCCACGAGAACGATCGCTTCATCTATGTCGTCTCCGGCACGTGGTGGGTCGGCACGGGCGACGTCTTCGACCCTGCCAATGCCACTGTGCCCATGGGCGCGGGCGCGTTCGTCACCCATCATGCAAAACAAGTCCACTGGGATGGCGCTAAGGACGAAGAAGCCGTCATCGCCATCATGGGCCTCGGGCCCGGCACGACCAAACCTTCGCCGACGGCGAAAATTCCGCCCCAGAAGTAGGCAGCGCTACAGCGTGTTGAGCGGCACTTTCACATAGGAAATGCCGTTGTCCTCCGGCGGGGGCAATTCGCCGGCGCGGAGATTGATCTGGATCGCCGGGATCAGAAGCGCGGGCATTTTCAGCCCCTTGTCGCGCGCGGTGCGCATCGCAACGAACTCCACTTCGCTCACGCCCTCGCGCATATGCACGTTTGTGGCGCGCTGCGCGGCCACCGTTGTTTCCCATGCATAATCATCGCGGCCCGGGGCTTTATAGTCGTGGCAGCAGAAAATTCGTGTGTCGTCCGGCAGGGCCAACACCTTGCGCACGGACCGGTAGAGCGCGCCGGCATCCCCGCCGGGGAAGTCGGTCCGCGCGCTTCCGTAGTCGGGCATGAACATCGTGTCGCCGACGAATGCAGCGTCCGCGATCACATAGGTGACGCAGGCCGGCGTATGACCCGGCGTTTGAATGACCCGCCCGCGCAGTGATCCGACAGCGAACGTGTCTTCATTTCCAAATAGTCTATCGAACTGGCTACCGTCGGTCGCGAGGTCCGTAAGATTGAAGAGTTTTGCGAACGTCTTCTGAACGCCGGCAATCCCATCGCCGATTCCGATTTTGACGCCGAGCGTTTTACGCAGCACGTGCCCCGCTGAAAGGTGATCGGCATGGACGTGGGTCTCAAGCACCCACTGCGGGGAAAGGCCCTGCTCACACACATACGCAAAGATCTGGTCCACCGATTCAGTCGACGTCCGGCCCGCGGCGGCGTCAAAGTCCAAGACCGGGTCGACGATGGCGCACGCCTTGGTCGACGGATCGGAAACGACGTGGCTCACCGTGAAGGTGACCGGATCGAAGAAGGAACGAACACACGCGGCGGACATGGCGCGACAATGCGAAACGGGCGCGAATCTGTCAAAGCCTCTTGACGAATATTCATTATACATACAATGTTGGACATATGGAGGACACCTCATCCCTTGGTCAGTTCGAACAACTCGTCCTTACGGCGGTGCTCAGCCTTGGGGATAACGCTTATGGCGTCACCATCCACCAGAAGGTCGAGGTTCTGAATCATCCCAAAGCCGCGGCGCTGGGGGCCGTCTACGTCACGCTTGACCGGCTTGAAGACAAGAAGCTGATCGCGTCGAAGTTGTCCGATCCCACACCGGAACGCGGCGGACGCGCCAAACGCTTTTATCGCTTAAGTGAAAAGGGCGAACGCGCCCTCAAGGACGCCGCCGCCACCGCACGGCGCATGTGCGACGTGCTTGAATCCAGTTGGGGAGAAGGCGCATGGAAGCCGGTCCGCACCCGCTGATCGAGCGCAGCATCGCACGGCTGGTTCCGCCGCTCGCGCGTGAAGCCGTTATGGGCGACCTCGCCGAGCGGTTCCGTAGCCCACCCCAATATCTCGCCGAGGCGTTCAGCACCCTCCCGCTCGTCATCTTCGGGCAGATCCGCCGTACGACGACGCTCGCCGTCGTAGGTCTCGAGGCGGTCATTCTGTTTGGTTGCATGGGCGGCTTCGGCAATCTTACCGAAATCGACCGCGAGGTGCCGATGTGGGCGCGCGCGGCACTCCCGGCCACGCTTGCGCTGCTTAGTCTGGTGCTGCGCGATGCGTATCGCGCCGTCGAAGGTTGGTCGGCGGGGCGCGCCTTTGCCGATGTGATGGCCGTCAGCGCGGTTATTGGTCTGTGGCAGCTCGGCGCCGCCGCGCTCGCCGCCGGCGGGATCATCTCCGCCGACTGGTTGTTCATGGCGCAGCGCCTCGTGGTGATGGCGATCTCGATCCTGCCGACGCTTTTTGTCATTCGCCTTGGTCTAGGCCTCGACGGGGACTCCCGGCTGCAGGAGCCCACGGGAGCGCTCACCGTCGGCGAATTACGCGCGGACTACGCTCGCTTCGCGACGCGCGTGCGCACCCGCAACCTCCTCGAAATTGCGATCTTCGGCGGCATGGCGCTGGCCGGCGCCGTCTTCCTTTTGTTCGCACAGGGATTGGCTAACACCGCGCTGGGTTGGTGCTGGTTCGCCGGACAGATGTTTGTCTGCTGGTACCTGTTCACACAGGCCTCCGCGCGGCCGATACCGGTCGAAGCCGCGTTCGTCGCGCTGGTCGCATTCTACCGCACTGAGATCGCCCGCCAGCGTCGCCTCGTACGCTTTATCTGGTGGTGGTATCTGTGGCCGCTGTGCATCGGCGTCGGCATGCCGTTGATCGCCCGGGCCGCCGAACACGCCGCCTATGTCGCCCTTGGGCTCGCCTGTGTCGCGCTGCCTGTGACGCTTGTTGCGAAATTCGGCCAGGAACGCGCGCGCGCCTTCGCCGATGAAATGGACATTCTCTCCGCCCTTGAGGAGCGCTCATGAGGCTGCTGGGCAAAATCGCCTTATGGATCGTGGCGGTCCTTTTCACGGCGGCGGTCATCTTCGTGGTCGCCACGAACTACCAGATCAGAGCAACGGAGACCGTTGCTTACGATGCCAACGCGCCAGGCCGCTACATCACCTTCGGCGGCCATCGTTGGCACTATCTGACCAAAGGAGACGTTCCAAACGACCCGACTGGCGCGCCGGTGCTGCTTCTGCACGGGTTTATTCTTTCGGGGCACGAAAGCTTCCTCACCTTTAAGGACAAGATTGGCGAGGGCCGGGGAGTCATTGCGCCGGATTATCTTGGTTACGGCCACTCCGAACGCGTCCTGGAGCCTGGCGAGCACTACGAAATTTCCCATACGACTCAAGCCATCGCCGCCATGCTGGACGAGCTCAATGTCCAACAGGTCGATCTTCTAGGTCACTCGTACGGCGGTGTCATTGCCGCGCAGTTCGCGCTGGACTATCCGCAGCGGGTCCGCCGGATCGTGTTCCTGAGTTCAGCGCCGTACGTGGATATATCAGGCACGAAGATGTACGAGACCGGTCTTGGCATCGGGCGGGCGATGGCGTGGCACATCATCAGCGGCCCGCTGAGTTTCCTCGGCAATTCCTGCAAGGCGAGCACGAGGTGCACCTGGGCACCGTATGCGCTCATCAAAGACAGCACTGACGCAATGCGGGCTGCCATGTACACCAATTTCCATTCGCCAACGTTCGCAGCGCTCGCGGGCCGACTGCCTGAAATTTCCGCGCCTTCGCCTGTCATCATCGGAGATCGCGACTTCATCGTTCCCCTTGCTCACGCGGAACGAATGACGAAGGCGCTCCAGAACGCGAAGCTGGCCGTCATCGAAGGCGGCCGCCATATGCCTTATGTGGGCAAGTTCGACGAAACCTATAAAGCGGTCGCCGACTTCCTTCAGCCGAGCACGTAGATCGCGACGTAAGCAAAGAAGAACCCTACCCCGTAGACGATGCCTGCTGTCGCCAGCGTCCAGCCGCTGACCCCGCGGAGGCGGCGGCAGGCATCGGCTGCGGCGGGATCGGCCGGGCAGGGGGCGTTTCGGGCCGCAAAGCGCGCGGCGGCTGCGATCAACAGCAGCACACCCGCGCCCGCGAACACATAATCCTTATAGATCGAGATCGCGACGATCTGTGGGAGGGTGGTGACCATCCCAGCGACCACAGCGCCGACGCCAAGGGTCACGAGTATCGCGGGCAAGGCGCAGCAGATCAATGTGCCGAACGAGGTGAAAAGAGCGAGCCACGCCAGCGCGGAGGTCGGGCGCTGCGCGTTTTGCATGGGTCAGCTACCGGCGGGCGATTTCGGTCACGGCATAACCGGCGTTCACGATGGTCTTGGTCACGGTTGCATCGTCTAGCTTCGAACCGGACTTCGTATCGACGGTCACTTTTCCGTTCTCAAGGTCGACATTGACCTTTTCCACCGCGGCATTCTTTTTAAAGCTCTTCTCGATGCCCGAGACGCAGATCGCGCAGACCATGCCGTTCACCGAGGCGACGATGGTCTCGGCCTGTGCGGCTGCGCTTGAGAGAACAAGAGCCGTGATGATGAAAAGGCGCATGATCCGATCCTAAAACTGCTTCACCCAGTTGAACATCACATTCCCGCGGTGGCTGACGCCGCCTTCAACCAAAAAGGCTTTGTACATGACACGCACCAAGGGCGTGATCTCGGTCTTCGGCTCGCCGGCCGGCGCATGCAAGCCAATGTGCTTTTCGTCGCGCCGGTCGATTTGCACCATGAGCCATGGGCTTAATTTACTGTAGTCGACCGGGCTGAAAGCAAAGCCCGCCCGCGCCCGTTGCCACAGCGCCCGCTCGACGCCCGTCGCATACATCGCACGCGCCTCGTAGGAAACGAACAGCGAGCGCGTCTCCCAGTCCGCCAGAAGGCCGATCCATCCCACCGACCGCATGTCTCCGTTGCGATCGACCGTCGTGCCGCCGCCGATATTGGCGAAGATATTCCCCTGACTGCGGGGCGCATTCCAACGCCGCACCAGGAAATTCAGCTGCGGGCCGAACATCTGAAAATTGTCGCCGCGGATGTGATGCTGGGCATGGACCGCGACGGCCATGCGGGGGGAGATCGTGTAGTCCATTCCCACCGTATGGCCGCCGGA
>CANJEU010000009.1 GCA_947473445.1 Fidelibacterota bacterium
AGTCCCTGAACAAAATCCCCGTAGACGTCCACCACGTCGAGTCCGCCGGCAAGCTTGATCAGGGCCACGAATTCCTGCGGCAAGGTAAAACGTTCGCGGGCGCGATCACGGAACTCGGATACGTTTCCGTTCTCGGTCACGCGCAGGATGGTTTCCACTTCGGCAATCTGCGTGAGCATATCGGGCACGGGATCATTCACCGCCCAGATGATCTCGACCTTCGTCCCGTCGCGTTCGCCCTCATATTTATGTCGGCCGTAGCTCCACATTGAGCAGTCGCGCGGGTGGGTGACTTCAAAGAGGTAGATACCGCCTTTATTGAGATTCGCGCTTACGGTGCGAAAGTGATCGACCAGGTCATCGCCGGCCGAGAGGCAATCGATGCTATCGTACATGGTGATGATGGCGTCGACAGGCGCGGGCAGCGAGAACCCGCGCATATCAGCGGCAATCCATTCGGCCGAAATGCCAAGGGCTTCGGCTTCCTTGCGCGCGAAGTCGATCATCTCCGGACGAAGATCGAGCCCTGTGGCGCGCACGCCCTTCTCTACGAAGGCGCGCACGTGATAGCCGGGCCCGCAGGCGATTTCGAGAACAGACGACAATGGCCGGCCGTTGAGCCGTGCATATTCGTCCATGATAAATTTAACTTCGGGTTCGATATCACGGCGGAAGGCGATGTCGTAGTATGCCGCCCGCGCATAGACCTGATTGAACTCGGCCACGCTGAAAGACCCCTGCTGCGGAGTCCCCCGACCCCTCAATACACCCAATAATGGCGCGCAAAAGCCGAAAATCAAGGATAGCTTTTCGCCCCTCGTGCTTTCGCGGCACGTTGTTTTATCGCCCCGCTTCCAGCCGTCACGCCAAGGGCCGCACCCGCGGGCGCCGAGGACGCCTTTCCGACGGTGGCCGAGGTCGCGCTCGTCTCGGACCGTATGTACCGGGTTCGCTCCTTGAGCGATGGGGTCTGCCCGCCAGGCCATCGCGAGTCGGAGCGCGCAATGGCCGAGTATATTTAGAAACTAGAGCGCGCCCTCAGGGCATACCACCGTGAAGCTCTCGGCGTTTGTCGCAAGGACATAGCCATAGAAACCTGCGTAACCGCCCCTGAGGTCGATAATATCCGAGACATCAGGCCGGGGCGCGCCCCGCAGCGCCAATCCGACAATCTTTCCATCCGCAGCGAAGTAGATGAACCGCGGTTGGCGAACCTTCTCTTCGTCCACGGCCCAACCTTCGACAATGCGGAAGCGAAATTCGCCCGGAATTTCCCGCACGCCATCAACATGCGTTTTACAGGAGTGCAGGGTGCCGACGTCGGTTCCAATTTTCGCAATGACGTAATCCCACATTGGATCGGCGAAGATCGAGCCCTCAAGACCGGAAATGCGTTCGGACCAAGTTTTTACAGCGTCATATTGCTCGCGTGAGGGCGTGTGAAACACCCAGTTTGCGGCCTTGAGGTCCGGGATGCCCAGTTTGAAGGCGAGCGCGGCTCGCATCGCGCCGTGGCCCATCGTTGGCCCCTCGTCACCTATCGTGCGCAAGAACTGAGTCGGGAAAAGGACGAGGGCGATGGCGATACTCGTTGCTGCAAACATTCGACGCGCATTCGCGCGGCCTTGGTGAATGGCCGCAAGAAGTATGAGAAGACACGCCCACGCGACGAGCGACGGGGTGGCATAGCGGCCGATAAGCGCCGCATTGGGATTGATCGCTGCACGTCCGTAGGCGGTAAGGAGACACGTGCCTCCCACGTAGGCCAACACCGCCAGCAGTGCGATGAAAAAGGGATCGATAAGTGCGCGCATACGCCAAGCGCGGTGCAAGACCAAAACGAGTAACGTGAGAAAGACGACGCACCCAACAACGCCGCCGGTGATGCTGCTGGTGAGATACCCAAAGGGAAAGCCGATGAACGTCGCTGCAAAGATGGCGAAATCGATGGCTGTCGCGACATTTCCTTCGGACGCGGGGAACCCGCGCAACCACAGTACGGTGAGGACGACACCGGCGCTCGCCACGATGCCAAGACGGGACCACGCCCATCGTCCGGTCAAAAGACCGACCGCAATCTGCATCCCGATCAGCAGCGGGAAAACCAGAAGTCCGTTCGCCATGGTGCCCAGCGAAGCCGCCGCCAAGACGACAGCGGCGACAAACCAGCCCGTTCGTGCAGGCTGCACCTGCGCGTTCGCCATCGCGAAAAAGGCGAGGATGGGCACAAGATAAGCGAGGATGAACTGGCTTTGAAAAGGCGAGTCTACATTCTCCCGTTGCAGCCAGGAGAACGACAACGCGGCGATGCCGGCGCAGAGAATAGACCAAAGCTCGCGATCAAGGACGATCTTGCGGGCGATCGCGCAGAGGGCGGCCCAGAGCGCCACGAGCAGAAGGATGTTCGCCGCGATCAGGAGCAGGAAGCGCGTTCCGAAGTAGCGCGTGTCGAGCCAAAACAGAATTTTCGAAAGCACGATGCGGTGCTCGTTCCAGAAATCCAGGAACTCCCATGGGTTCCCGTCTTCCATAAGCCGGAAGTACCCAAGCAGCGCTCCTTCCCACATGTCGTAAGTGGGCACAGGCGAGTACCCGCGCAGGGCTCCGATCAGCAACAGAGCGAGAAAAACAGCCGGGATCGCGCTGAGAAAAAGCGGGCGCTCCATCAGACCGGCGATTTTGCGCGGCCAACGCCCCGCGCCTTTTGAGAGTGATACCATAAAAAGAGCTTTCCATTGTCCGAGGGCACTATAGCGGGACCGGCACCACGGCGCGACCGTGCCCATGACCGTGATCGTCATGCGATGGAACGAGAAGATGCGCTTTTGTCTCCGTTGGCGTATGGTCCTATCGGGGCTAAAGGGGCGTAGGATGAACACCACATTTTTGGGCGTGCTGGGCGGAATGGGGCCGCTGGCAACGGCCGATTTTCTACGCAAGCTCGTCAAGAAGACACCGGCGGAGGTCGACCAGCAGCACATCCCGGTTCTGCGGTATGGCGACTGTACGACCCCCGATCGCACGGCCAATGTGATCGGCGCCGGCCCCTCGCCGCTGCCGCAGCTTCTGGCAGGTGTTCGTTTTCTTAATGATCATGGCGCAAGCGCCATCTGCATTCCCTGCAATAGCGCCCATTGCTGGTATGAAGAGATGCAGGCCGCCTCATCCGTTCCGATGATCCACATCGTCAATGCAAGCGCGCAGCAGGTCCGAACCAAAAATCCGCAGGCGCGTACTGTGGGCGTGCTCTCCACGTTCGGCACGCACCGCATGGGCCTTTACCGCAAGACGCTCGCGCAGCACGGTTACGAGGTGGCGTCGCCAACCGACGAAGAATTTGAGACTCTGATCTCGCCCGCCATTGCCATGAATAAAGCCAACCACTGGTCGGAAGCCGAGCACCTCTACGACGCCGCCGCGCAGCGGCTGTGGGACCGGGGCGCGGAGATCATTGTGCTCGGTTGCACCGAAATTCCTTTCGGCATGGAACGGCAATGCCGCACCGCGCCATCAAAATTTGTCGACTCCAATGATGCTCTGGTGGATGCGGTGCTGAATTTCTTTGCCGATGCCCCTGGCGCGCACATCGCCGCGTAAAATGGCCACCGCCGTACTCCTTCGCCAGACGTCGGCCGGCGTCATCGCCGGTCTATCGGCCGTAATCTACGCCCTGTCTTACGGCGCGTTGATGTTCGCCGGACCGCTTTCACCACTGGTCGGCTATGCCATAACGGTGACGCTGATTACCGCCACCATCGGCGCGGTGGCGGGCGCGCTCTCGGACGGGCGCTCGTTCATCGCCGGCCCGGATTCAAACACCATCACGGTACTCGCGAGCATCCTTGCCGTTCTCGGGACGCTTGAAGGTGTTGACGAGGCGAGCGGACAGATGCGCCTGCAGCTGGCCCTTGCCGCCATCTCACTGACGTGCGTGTTTTGCGGGCTTACATTTTTCTTCGTCGCGCGCGCGAATCTTTCGCAGCTCGTACGCTACATCCCGTTTTCGGTCATGGCGGGTTTTTTGGCCGCGACCGGATGGCTAATTGCGAGCGGCGCGCTCAATATTATCGCGGGAATCCCGCTGAGCGTGGCGGGCCTCGAAGCTTTCTTTGCCAACCCGTGGCGGCCCGAACTGTTGGTCGGGGTCATCATCGCCGTACTTTTATTCGTCTTGTCGCCGCGCGTCTCGGGGGCAGTCCTTATCCCCGCGGTCATGACGGCGGCGACACTTCTTGTGAACATTGGGCTACGCAGCGCGATGCCTGCGCCGCGGCGCAGTGCGCCCCCGAGACTTGGCTGTTTGGTAAAATGACGGCGCTGCCGTGGGCGCCGCCATGGGAACTGTCGCTTGATCTTGCCGACACCGGATTCCTCTTTGATCATTTGCCGGGCATGCTGGTCGTGGCCTTCGTGGGCCTTATCACGGCGCTGCTTTCGGTTGCGAGCCTGGAACTGAGCTACCGGCGCGAATTCGATCTCAACAAGATATTGTATCAACAGGCGGCGGCGTCCGGATTTTCCGCCATCCTCGGCGGATTTGTTCCGGTCCTATCCATCGGAAGATCCCTGCTCAATCAGCGCGCAGGGGGCGGCCGCATTGGCGGATTGATTGCGGCGCTCTTCTGTCTCGCAACCTTGTTCGGCGCGGGCGCGATGATCTCCTACATCCCCAAGCCTGCGCTGGGCGGCCTTGTCCTGTTCCTGGGCCTTGGCATGTTGAAACAATGGCTCTGGGACCCCTGGCGGACAGCCTCGCGCATCGAGTTGGCCCAGATCGTGCTGATCCTGCTGCTCGTGGCGAATTTCGGTTTCATGGTGGGCTTCGCTGCCGGGGTTTTCCTGTCGTGCGCGGTGTTTATCGTCACGTATAGCCGTCTGCCGATCGCAAGCGTTTCAACGAACCTTTCGCTCTTCTCGAGCTCGGTCGCGCGATCCGAAGCCGACACGCAGATCTTGCGCGAGCAGGGCGAGAAGGTGTTGCTGTATCGCTTGCGCGGCTATGTTTTCTTCGGCTCGGCGAGCAAGATCGACAAAGTTTTCCGCGCGATGCCTGACGAGATCGAAGCCATCATCATCGATTTCTCGAGCGTCAGCGGAATCGACAGCTCCGCTGTCGGCGTCTTTGAACGTATGCTGCGCCGTCACCAAGCCCGAACGACGAAATTCTACTTGGTTTATGGAGAAGCAACGGAGCGTGCGGTACGGGCCATTGGCATCGTCAACACAATCGGCCGCGTTGTTTACTGTCAGACCCTGGAAGAGGCCGTTGAACCCGCGGAAGATCACCTCATCGCGGACAATGGGAGCGTGCGCGTCCATGCCTCCGCGCTTCAATTCCTGAGCGATTCAGACGGACGGGCGACCTTCCTAGGATACTGCGAGCTGCGAAGAATCGCCGGCGGCGATGCTTTGTGCCAGGAAGGCGACAGATCAAACGAAGTCTTCTTCCTGGAGAGCGGTGCGCTAGTCGTGTTGAAAGCCACCGGCGATAAACGTGTTCTTCGCCTCGCCAAATTACACGCGGGTGCGATGGTCGGCGAACTTGCCTTCTACACGGACGAGGCGCGCACCGCCTCTATCGCCGCGGAGGTTGATTCGACTGTTTATGTGCTTCGCCGCGAGGCCCTTGTGCAACTGCGGGCTGCGCACCCCGACCTCGCTGCCCTGTTCGATCATATGGTCATCCACAAAGTCTCGCATGCGCTTACGCGCGCGAACAAACTTCTGGCGTTGTACCGCTGAAGTCCACTCATCGACTGTGTTACGCTCGGACATGAAGTTTCGCGAAACTCTTCAGATGCGTCTCGAACCCCTTCGGCCTTTTGCGCCGATGATTGCGGTCTCCGCAGGGCCGTTGATTCTTGCCCTTTTCGTATTGCTGGGTCCTTTCCTCGTCAGCCCGCTCTACACCAGCAGCGGCCTTGGCGTCGGCATTGGGCGCGGGGTCTTGCAAGGCGCCTCGACCATAGATCCCAACATTGCGATCACGTCTTTTGCGCTTGGCAAACGAGCGGCGCTCGACATCCTGTCGGGACAGCTTCCGCTGTGGAACCACTACCAGGGATTTGGGGCGCCGCTCCTGGGGGAGATGCAGGCGGCAGCCCTGTTCCCGCCGACGCTTCTTCTGTTGCTGCCGAGCGGGCAAGCTCTTGAGCATATCTTTTTGCAGTGGATCGCCGGCGTCGGGGCCTACCTTTTCTTTCGCCGGTTCGGCCTCGGGACGACGGCCGCTGTCGTCGGCGCGGTGCTTTACGAATTCAACGGTGTTTTTGGCTCCTTACGCAATGCGGCATTTAATCCGGTCGCGCTCTTGCCGTGGCTGATGTACGGCGTCGAAGTCGCGCGAACACAAGCCATCGAACACCGGCGTGGGACTGAACGCCTTACGACGGTTGCGATGATCGCCGTTACGGGCGCACTTGCGCTCTACTCTGGATTTCCCGAGACCGCATACCTCTATGGCCTTCTTGTCATGCTCTGGAGCCTCTTCCGTATGACGGGGCTGCGCGCTGGGGAAGCGGCGAAGCTGTTCTTCGATCTCGCGGCAGCCGCGCTGCTCGCTCTACTCCTCGCCGCGCCCCTCCTCGTCGCGTTCGCGGCCTACCTGGCCGAAGGTGATGTGGGCGGACATGGCGGTTCTTTCCTGGGCAGCTGGCAAGCCAAGGAGACGGCAATTCTGTACCTGATGCCGTATATCTACGGCCTCTTTTTTGCGTCTTCCGACCCGCAATTGAGCGGGTTGTCGGTCAGCGCGGGCGGTTATATCGCCGCGGCGCCGGTCGCGCTCGCCTTTGCCGCACTCTTTACGCCGCGGTGGCGCGCGGTGAAGGCGTTGCTCGTCGCATGGATACTCGTCGCCGTCGGCGTTTCCCACGGTTGGCCGGTGATCTATGCAGCCTTTCATACCCTCCCCCTCATGGAGCTTGCCATTGCGGGGCGCTATTTGAACGCCAGCTGGATATTCTGCGTCATCTTCCTTGCGGCGCTGCTGCTCGACCAACTTCCACAGCTCGACATCCGCGGGCGGCAGCGTGCGGCCATCGCGGCGCTTCTCGGATTTGCCCTCATGCTTGCCGCCGCCGCGAGGCCGGCCTGGGAGGTCCTCCCGGCGGCCCGCCTCCAGACCGTCCCGTTCGCAGGCAGTTTGGCAATTGCTCTCTTGGCCGTGACGGTCAGCATTGTCGCCCTCCTCGCGCGGTCTGCGCTGTTGCGGAAGTTCGCGATAGCGGCCGTGGTAGCTGAGGCGTGTGTGCTTTTTGTCCTTCCCTTCCTGACATACCCGCGCGCCGGAGATATTGATAACGAGGCTGTGGCCTTCCTCGCGGCGCATACAGACACGCAGCGCGTGGCAAAGACCGACGGCGCGGGGCTCGCTGCGAATTTTGGCTCAGCGTTCGGAATTCCGCTCATTCACTTTGACGATCTTCCCTCGCCCAAACGCAGCATCGCATACATCAAGACCCATATTGACGCCTATGCGGGTCACATCTTTTTGCCCGAACACCCCGCGCTCGGCGAACAAGAACTCGCTGAACGTCTCAAGCTGTTTCGCGAGCGTCTGCCTGCGTATGCCAATGCCGGCGTGAAATACGTCATGGCAGCGCAGAACTTCGGCGCCGCGCCGGCAATGTCTGTTCACCTGCGCGATGAACGGCCGATTCTTTTGAAGGAAGGCGCGCCGCTGCTGATAGAGGCCCGGCTTGAGACCGATGAGGCCGTAACGCTTGAGGCAATTTCCGTACGGGTCGGCACGATCGGCAATACAACACACGGGTCTTTGGCCGTGCGCGTCTGCGCCGCCGAAATTTGCGCCACGGGCACCGGCGACCTCACCCACGTCAATGACGGCCACCACCTTCTCATTCCGCTCGACACACACATCACACTTTCGGGCGGCGCGCTCTACACCATCGCCTTCGAAAAAAACGGTGCGACGAACGCCGCCATCTGGACCTACCCCTTAAAGGACGGCGCGCCGGCGCCGGTCTTCAAGCAGACGCCCACTCCTGTGCGCGATCATGTGGGAATCGATCTCGGCTTCGTGCCTGTTGGCACCCGTAAACCTGTCCATGTGAGCCGTGCCATGGCGATTTACGAGCTCGACGATGTACGCCCCTACGCGGCCGCGCCTGGATGCGATATCAAAACCGAATCTCACGATGTGTTTCTGGCCACATGCTCCGGGCCCTCGCAGCTTACGCGGCTGAACGTCCATATGAGAGGATGGCGCGCGCGTGTCGATGGGCGCGAGGTCCCGATCAGTCTGGCCGAGGACACATTCCAGATCATCGACCTGCCGGACGGCGTTTCGCGCATCACGTTCAGCTACGCGCCACCCGGATTCGGCTGGGCCCTTATCGCAGCGGCCGCGGCCGGGATGGTGACCTTCAGCGGTTTTGCCTTGGGACTTCGGCGCATGCGACGGCAGAATTCCGCTGACGCAGGAACGCCGCTCGCGTAAGGTCTTTCTTCAGGGATTTATGACGCTTCCGATGAATGAAAATGCCCGTCCGGTGATCGATGGCGCGCGCGGAGAGGCCCGCACGCCCCTCGTCGTTGACGTCGACGGAACGCTGCTGCGAACCGACCTTCTCTATGAAAAGTTCGCGCTGCTGCTTTTTGCCAAACCCTGGATTTTACTTCTCATTCCGTTTTGGCTTATGCGCGGTAAGGCCGCGCTCAAACGCGAGTTCGCGCGCCGCGTCGATCTCGACGTCGACACCCTTCCCGTCAATGAAGAACTGGTTGCATGGCTTTGGGCGGAAAAGGCACGCGGCCGCACCCTCGCCCTTGTCTCGGCATCCGATGAAACGTTGGTCCGCCGTGTCGCCCAGCGATTCGGCAATCTCTTCGACATCGTGCAGGGCAGCGACGGCGCGGCCAATCTTGCCGGGAACCGGAAGCTTGAAGCCCTATCGGCGCGGTTTGGCGCGGATTTCACCTATATCGGCGATGAAACCCGCGACCTCGTGATCTGGGAGCATTGTAAGTCCGCGGTTCTGGCGGGTCGTGGTTGCCGGTTGCGCGAACGCCTCTCACCGAGCGTCGATGTGGTGCGCGCCTTCGCGGTGCCCCAGGTCACCCTGGCCACATGGGCGCGAGAGTTCCGTGTTCAGCAGTGGGCCAAGAACGCGCTCCTGTTCGTTCCCTTGCTGCTTTCAGGGGCAATGTTCGATCCGCAGCTTCTCGGCCGTGTCGTTCTTGGCTTCTTTGCCTTCAGCCTGCTGGCTTCAGGCTCGTACATGTTGAACGACTTGGTCGACCTGCGCGCCGACCGCCTCCACCGCTCGAAGTCACGCCGGCCGCTGGCGTCGGGAACGTTGCCTCTGCGCGCGGCACTGCTGGCCTTACCCATCTTGGCAATCGTTGTCGTGGCGCTGCTCACCCAATTACCGCTTGAATTCGCCGCGGTGGCCTTTGTCTACCTTGTGGTTACGCTTCTTTATTCCTACGCCATGAAGCGCGTGCCCATCCTTGATCTTCTGGCGCTCGGCTTTCTTTTCACCGTGCGCATTCTTGCGGGTATCGCCGCGTCCGAGACTTCGATATCGCCGTGGCTTCTGGTGTTCTCCATGTTCTTCTTCTTCAGTCTTGCGACTGTGAAGCGGTACAGCGAGTGCCGCGTCATGGCCGCCGAAGGGCGCAGCGTCCTGACGGGACGCGGCTATCACGCGGCCGATTCAAACATCTTGATGGCCCTGGGCGTTGCCAGCGGTTTCTGCTCAACACTGGTATTTTTCCTGTTCCTCATCGACCCCCTATCGCCGGTCAGCGCTTACCAGCGGCCCGAACTGCTGTGGGTCGTCTGCGCCGTCCTCGTCTACTGGCTTGGACGCGCATGGTTGCTGGCAGGCCGCGGCGAGATGCATGACGATGTTGTCGTGTTCGCGCTCAAGGACCGCCAGTCCCTCGCCCTCGGCGCGCTGTGCGCGCTGCTTGGCCTGCTTGCAAATCTATAATGGCAGCGCTGCACGAACGCACCGACGCACTTTCCTGGGGCCGCGTCCACCGCTTCAAACATGCGCTGGCC
Source organism: Fidelibacterota bacterium (assembly GCA_947473445.1). GTDB lineage: Bacteria > Pseudomonadota > Alphaproteobacteria > Rhodospirillales > Rhodospirillaceae > SHVO01. Next base: position 10,031 of record CANJEU010000009.1, read on the forward strand.
CGGCCTGCATTTTCCGACGAACTCCCTCTCCTGCTGAGCGCGAGGGAAGACCGCACAGTCCTTGCCCGCGGGCTTGGACGGTCCTACGGGGACAGCGGTCTCAACGAAAACAACATCCTCATCGACATGCGCGCGCTGGACCATGTGCGCGAATTTGATGTGGTGAACGGCGTGCTCGATGTGGAAGCGGGCATGAGCCTCAAAGACATTCTCGTTCTTTGTGCGCAGAAGGGCGGCGCTTGGTTTCTGCCGGTAACGCCAGGTACGAAATTCGTAACCCTTGGCGGCGCGATCGCCAACGACGTGCATGGCAAAAATCACCATGGCGCCGGCTGTTTTGGCAATCACGTTCTATCTTTGCGCCTGTTGCGTTCTGACGGACAGATGTTGACCTGCTCGCCGAAGGAAAACACAGACCTTTTTCGGGCGACCATCGGCGGGATGGGATTGACCGGACTCATCGTTTCGGCCCGCATGGCCATGAAAGCGGTGCCGGGCCCCTGGCTCGAAAGCGAAGACATCCGCTACGACAATCTCGATGATTTTTACAACCTGACGGCACAGTCCCTCGCCGACTGGGAATATACGGTGGCCTGGGTTGATTGCCTCGCCCGCGGCGCGCAGCTCGGCCGCGGCATTTTCTCGCGTGCGCGCCATGTGCTTTCTACGCGACCCGCGCCGCCCAGAAGCGAACCGCGTCTTGCCTTGCCGATCAGCTTTCCCAACTTTGCGCTGAATAGAGTCACGCTCGCGGCTTTCAATGCGTTTTATCTACGCCGCGCATCGCGTCGACCGGCGCGCAACGTCGTTCCTTTCGAAAATGTGTTTTATCCGCTGGACGCCATCGGTCAATTCAACCTCATGTATGGCCGTCGTGGATTCTACCAGTATCAGTGCGTGATCCCGTCCGGCGGGGACCGCGATGCGACCCGCGCCCTCCTCGCCGAGATCTCCGATGCCGGTGTTGGATCGTTTCTGGCCGTACTGAAAACGCTGGGCGATAAGGCATCGCCAGGCCTTATGTCCTTCCCCATGGCCGGAACGACGCTCGCGCTCGATTTTGCCAACGATGGTGCGCCGACGCTTTCCTTGCTCTCGCGTCTTGACGCGATCACCCGGGCCGCCGGTGGCCGCGTCTATCCGGCTAAGGACGGGCGCGTCGCGGCGGCCGATTATCAAGCCGGATATGGGCAGTGGCGCGATTTCGTCCGCTTTGTCGATCCGGGATTCTCGTCGAATTTCTGGCGGCGTGTGTCACAAGGAACGGCCGTATGAATATCCTAGTCTTCGGCGCAACGTCGGCCATCGCGCAGGCCTTCGCGCGCCTTTATGCGCCCGCCGGTGGCCGCTTCTTCTTGATCGCTCGCAACGCCGAGCGCCTCGCCACCATCGCAGCTGATTTGCGCGCCCGCGGCGCCGAACAGGTCGAAAGCGCGACCGCCGACCTCGCCGATTTGCCCCTTCACGCCGGCCTGATCGCGCAAGCAAAGAACGCCCTTGGCGCCATCGACCGCGTTCTCATCGCCCATGGCACGCTCAGCAATCAACAGACGTGCGAAACCGATGCGGAGTCCATGATTCGCGAGATCGGAATCAATTTTCTCAGCGCCGCCTCGCTGCTCACCACCCTCGCCAATGTCATGCAAGCCCAGCGATCCGGGTCCATCGCCGTCATCGGATCTGTGGCCGGCGATCGCGGCCGCCAAAGCAACTACGTCTATGGAAGCGCCAAAGCGGGGCTCGGCGCCTTTGTGGAAGGCTTGCGCCACCGTATGACCCGGCATGGCGTCAACGTGACGCTTGTAAAACCGGGTTTTGTCGATACCCCGATGACCGCTGCCCTCGCCAAGGGCGGGCCGCTGTGGGCAAGCCCCGAGAAGGTCGCAAAAGACATCAAGAACGCCATGGAAGGCGGCGCGGCCGTCCTATATACGCCGTGGTTCTGGCGCTGGATTATGGTGATTATACGCTCGGTTCCCGATGCGATCTTCCGGCGCACCCGCCTTTAGAGGTGCCGTGCGGCATGAACGCGCTCGATAAAACGCAGAAAATCATTCTTCTCGGCGGGGCCGGTCTCGTCGGCCAGAATCTCGTCGTCCAGCTGAAGGATGAGGGATTCAGCAACCTCGTCGTTGTTGATAAGCATCCCGCCAATGCCCGGGTCCTGCGCAAATTGTACCCCGAGCTCCCTGTGGTCGAAGCCGACATGTCGATGGCGGGTGAGTGGCAGCAGCACCTTGCCGGCGCGCGAGCGGTCGTCATGCTGCAAGCCCAGATCGGCGGCGAGGAAGAAGCTGCGTTCACACGCAACAATATCGACTCCACAACGCTCGCGTTGGAGGCCTGTAAGCGTCACGGCGTGCCTTACATCGTTCACATCAGTTCGTCGGTTGTGAACTCCAAGGCCGTCGATTGGTACACAGAGAGCAAGAAGGCGCAGGAGAAGCTGATCGCACAGAGCGGCATTCGCCATGTCGTCCTGCGGCCGACTCTGATGTTCGGCTGGTTCGACCGGAAACATCTCGGCTGGCTATCGCGTTTCATGAAGAAGGCGCCGGTATTTCCCATCCCCGGCTCGGGCCGGTATCTTCGTCAGCCACTGTTCGTGCTCGATTTTTGCCGCATCATTCGCGCCTGCCTCGAGCAGCAGGCGACAGGAAGCTACAACATTACCGGCCGCGACCGCGTCGACTACATCGACATCATCCGCACCATCAAACGCGAGACCGGCGCTGGCGCCATGATCGTAAAGATTCCCTACGCGCTGTTCTGGGTGATGCTCAAAACCTACGCGCTCATCGACAACGATCCGCCGTTCACGACACAGCAGCTGCAGGCGCTGGTGACGCCCGATGAGTTCGAACTGATTCCGTGGTGGGACATATTTGGCGTTCACCCGACACCCTTCGCCGAGGCTGTCCGCCAGACATTTACCGGCCGTCACGCAAACGTCGTGCTGGAGTTCTAATGGCGAACGTTGCGGTCATCGGCGCGGGAGCCATGGGACTTGCCGCGGCTTATCACCTCGCCAAGGCCGGCCATCAGATCGAGGTCTTCGAAGCCGATACCGTGGCGGGCGGAATGGCTGCGCACTTTGATCTCGGCGGCCTCAGCATCGAACGCTTTTACCACTTCGTGTGCAAGGCTGACCGTCCGACATTCGATTTACTCAATGAAATTGGGCTTAAGGACGCTATGCGTTGGACGCCGACGTCCATGGGCTACTTCTATAACGGACGGCTCTTCCCCTGGGGCGACCCGATCTCCCTGCTGACCTTCCCGCACCTCGGGCTCATCTCGAAAATACGTTACGGGCTCATGGCGTTCCTGGCCACCAAGCGCAGCGACTGGTCCAAGCTCGACACCGTCACAGCCGAGAAATGGCTGAAGCGTTGGTGTGGCACAGAGGCGTGGAACGTGCTGTGGGAGAAGTTATTTACGCTGAAATTCTTCGAGTACAGCGACAAGGTCTCCGCCGCATGGATGTGGACGCGGCTGAAACGTATCGGCACCTCGCGGCGGAATCTTTTCCAAGAAGAACTTGGTTATATCGAGGGCGGATCAGAAGCGTTGGTCAAACGCCTTGTCGATCGCATCGAAGCCATGGGCGGGCGCATTCATCTTGCCGCACCTGTCACCGAAGTGCACATCGAAGGTGGCGCCGTGACCGGCTTGACCACCGGCGGCACCCGGCGCGCCTTCACGCACGTGATCTCTACAATGCCCCTGCCTCTCGTTCCGAAACTCATCCCCGGCCTTCCTGCGGCAACAAAACAAGCCTACGCGCGCCTTGAGAATATCGGCGTCGTGTGCGTCGTGCATAAGCTCAAGCGCAGCGTGACAAAGCATTTTTGGGTGAACATCAACGACCCGTCCATCGAGATTCCGGGGATCGTCGAGTTTTCGAACCTCCGGCCCGTCGACCATCACATCGTCTACGTGCCCTACTATATGCCCGTCACTCATCCGAAGTTCGCGATGAGCGATGCCGCTTTGATGACTGAGTCCTTCGGCTACCTTAAGCGCATTAACGCCGCGCTTCAGGATGAGGATCTCATCACATCGTCGATCGGCCGCCTCAAGTATGCGCAGCCGATTTGTCCGCCCGGATTTCTCGACATGCTTCCGCCTATCGAGAGCGAGATCGTTGGACTGCAAATTGCCGATACGTCTTCTTACTATCCGGAAGATCGCGGGATCTCGGAGGGCGTACGCGTAGCACGGGAAATGGCGGCACGGGTCCAATGATGGTCGCGCGCACCTTTTTCGCGCACCGCTTCGCACGGTTCCTGATGACCGGTGGCATCGCCGCGGGTGTGAACGTAGGGAGCCGCTATTTTCTATCCATGGCCATGGAGTACCGCTGGGCGGTTTTCATGGCCTACCTCTGCGGCATGATCACGGCCTGGATCCTCGCGCGGCTGTTCGTGTTCGAGGAGAGCGGCCGCGGCCGATCGGCCGAGTTTGCGCGTTTTGGCCTCGTGAATATGTTTGCGGCGGCGCAGGTCTGGTGCGTTGCGGTGGGACTGGTGGAATACGTCTTTCCCGCCATAGGGTTCGCCTGGCATCCCGAGGAGGTAGCCCACCTGCTGGGGGTCTGCATTCCGGTCTTCACCAGTTACCTGGGCCATAAGCATTTCAGCTTTGCCCCCCTGAAGCCAGAAGACGGAAAGCCGAAATCCTGAGGTCTTTCAAAGCGAAAGCCTTCTGCGGGGCCCTATTCCGCGTGACATTACAGGCCTATTTTAAGTACACACTCCTTTCGTAAGCCTGCCCAATACAAGGTTCAACGCCCGGATATGGAACTCGCCGGTAAACTCGCGCGCCAAGCGCCTTCCGATGCGGCTGTCGATGCCGACCACGCCGACCGTTTGCGCGCCTTGCTGACACCGTCGTCGTTCTGGTCGCCGCTTTACCTTGAGGAGTCCGCATGGCTCGATCACGGCGCCTTCGCGTTCTGGCTGATCGAAGCCACCCGCCCGCGCACCTTCGTCGAGCTTGGTACCCACGGTGGTTATTCCTACTTCACCGTATGCCAGACCGTGAAGGCGCTGGGCTTGCCGACCAAGTGTTATGCCGTCGATACATGGCAGGGCGATGAACACGCCGGTTTCTACGACGAAAGCATTTACCGCCGCGTTCACGATCACAACGAACGTCATTACGCGTCCTTCTCGCGCTTGGTGCGCGCCACTTTCGCCGAGGCGCTCTCTCACTTCCCCGACGGCTCCATCGATCTGCTTCATATCGATGGCCGCCATTTCTACGAGGACGTGAAGGAAGACTATGAGACTTGGCGTGTAAAACTGTCTGATCGTGCCGTCGTGTTTTTCCACGACATTAATGTGCGCGAACGCAATTTCGGCGTCTTCAAGCTTTGGGAAGAACTCAAAGTTCAGTACCCGAGCTTTGACTTCATGCATGGCAATGGCCTCGGGATCATCGGGTATGGCAAGGACCTGCCCGTAGGCATTCTTCCACTCTTCGACGCGGCGAAAGACGAACGCACGCAGGGCTATGTTCGTATGGCCTACAGCCGTCTCGGCGCGGCGTTCAAAGCGCAATTCGAGGCTGCTCAAACACGTGACGATCTGACCGATAAGTTGACCGCGCAGGTAACGCGCGCCGAGGCATTGGAAGTCGAGAACCACGCCCTTTCCGCCCGTGCGAAGCAACATGTGGAGGAGCTTACCTCCGCATGGAAAGCCCAAGAACAGCGGGCGACCTCCCTGCAATCAGAGACCGAAGGGCTGGCCGCTCAACTTCAAGTCGCAGGCGATCATCTCAAAACGACCATCTTGGATTTCGAGACCCAGCTCAGGGCGCAAGCGGAGGCATTCGAGGCGCGGCTCGATCACGCGGCCGATCATCTCAAACGCACGAGCGAGGATTTCGAGCGCCGCCTCAGGCTGCAGGCCGATGATTTGGGGCGTCAGCTCAAGGCACAAGCTAAGACCCTCAACGCTGAAATCGCCGCCGTCACCGAAAACATGCTTCTGCAAATTCGGGCACACGAACATCGCGCCGACGCTCTTCAAGCCCAGGTTGACGCCCGTGACCTTGCCATCTCGCGGCTGCAGACCTCGTTCAGCTGGCGCATCACCAAACCGGTCCGCTTCGCCAGCCGCCTTATGGGAAAGGCCTTCCGCGCAATGCGCCGGCCGGTGCGCATCGTCGGCGGCTTTGTCTACCGTTACACGCCGCTACCGATATCCATCAAAGCGCGGATCGTCAGCTTGCTCCTCCACCTGCTTGCGCCGCTGGTGCGCAACACGGGCTTTTATAATAATTGGTTCGAACGGCGCCGCCTCAGCGCGCAGGCGCTTATGCCGGGCGAGGGCGCGGCCGGTGCGCCGAAGGAAGTCGCCCGCGCCATCGAGATCGACTATAGCGCCGCCGTACCTTTCATCTATCCCACCCTCGACATCGAGGCGCCGCGCCTTGCCGTGTTCCTACATCTCTTCCACGAGAATCTAGGACCGGAATTCCAGCGCTACCTTAGAAACATCCCCTTCTCCTTCGATCTCTTCATCACGACGGATTCACCTGCAAAGGTGAACATCATCACCCGCCAATTCACCGATTGGAATCTGGGACAGGTGACGGTGCGGGTCACGCCGAACCGCGGCCGCGACATCGCCCCCAAACTGCTTGGCTTCCGCGAAGTCTATGACCGCTATCCCTTCGTGCTCCATTTGCATTCGAAGGTATCCGATCACGCAGGCGTTCTGGCCAATTGGCGCGGCCTCTTGCTCGAGACTCTCATTGGTTCGCCCGAGATCGTCACCAGCGTGTTTGACGCCTTCGCGCGCCGGTCCGACATCGGCATGATCGCCCCTCAGCATTTCGAGGTTGTGCGGCACTGGATCAATTGGGGCGGCAACTTTAAGACCGCCGAGGCCTTGGCCCGCCGCATGGGTGAGAATGCTCTCTCCATGGATAAGGTCGTGGACTTCCCTTCGGGATCCATGTTCTGGGCAAGGTCCGCGGCATTGAAGCCGCTGCTCGATCTTAATCTCACCGTCGACGATTTCGAGGAGGAGAAGGGACAGATCGACGGCACCATCGCTCATGCCATCGAGCGGCTCTATTTCTACGTCTGCGAGCGCGCCGGCTTCGGCTGGATGAAGATTGCGCCGCGGGCCCTGTACCCGCAGACGCCAGCGATTCTCACCATCAATACACCTGCAAATCTCGGTGTGTTCGTCAACGACTACGGCCTGAAACTAACGGGTCCGAACCTCCCGCCGCAGCGCGAAGCCCACCCCGTGCCGGCGCTGGCGCCGCGGGTTCTGATAGACCGCCTGCAGTCCCGCGCCCTTGGCTGCGATATGGAAGTCGACCCGACTGCCAAGGTGTGCGTGGGGATCGTCACCTATAACAACACCGCAAATCAACTTCGCCGCGTCGTCGATAGCGCGCGGCATGCGCTTAAGCATGCCGGACTCGCCCG
>CANJEU010000010.1 GCA_947473445.1 Fidelibacterota bacterium
CAGGTCGAGCATGAAGGCCGTACCCGCTGTGACCTGGGAAATCTCGATATATTCGTTGGGTTGATGGGCCTGGGAGATGGATCCCGGACCGCAAATCACGGTCGAAAGCCCGGTTTGCTGAAACTGCCCGGCTTCTGCGGCGAAACTCACCGCGCGCGTCACGTTGTCGCCCGTCAGCATGCGGCACAGCTGCTCTGCCGGCGAGTCCGGTGTCGGCCGCAGCGCCGGCGTTCCCGCGCGGGGTACCGTCTCGATATTGCACCCCGGCGCAATCGCGCGCATGCGCGGCAGAACCTCGCGGACGCAATGATCGGTGAAGCGCCGGATATAGTGGTCGGGATTGTCTTCGGGCAGCGCCCGGACGTCCCACTGGAAGACGCACTGGCCGGCCATGATGTTGATGGCCGTACCCCCTTCGATGACATTCGCGGTGATGGTCGTGTGGTTGGGCTCGAACAGATCGTTGTGCGGTCCGCGCGCGGCGGCCTCATCGCTTAAGGAGCGCAGGTATTGAATTAGCTCGGCGGCAACCATGACGGCGCTGACGCCGCGATGGATCTGCGAGGAATGAGATTCATGTCCGGTGACGACGGTGCGAACGCCGGTGATACCCTTGTGCGCGCTCACGACTTTCATATCGGTCGGCTCGCCGACGATCACCGCGCGCGGTGCGGGAAGCTCCTTGTTCAGGAATCGGATCAGTGACGGCGCGCCAAGGCAGCCCACTTCCTCGTCGTAGGAGAAGGCCAGATGGATCGGCACTTTCAACGGGGCGGCTTGCATTTTATCGAGCGCGGCAAGCGCGATGGCGAGGAAGCATTTCATGTCCGCGGTGCCGCGGCCGTACAGGCGTCCGTCTTTTTCAACGACGCTGAACGGGTTGGTATGCCAGTGCTGGCCGTCTACGGGCACGACATCGGTGTGGCCCGAGAGGACGATGCCGCCGGGGATATTCGGACCAATCGTTGCAAGAAAATTGGCCTTGGTCCGATCCTCGTTATAGACGAGCCGGCTTTCGACCCCATGGTCCTTCAGGAGGCCGCCGACGAATTCGATGAAGGCGAGGTTGGAATTACGCGAAACGGTGTCGAACGCGACCAGCTTCTCCAGCATCGCGATCGTGCAAATCGTCGCGGCTGCGTCGGTCATTCTTTCATCCGCCACTTGGTGCCCTCAGCGCGGTCTTCAATCACGACGCCAAGATTATCGAGAGCCGCGCGGAAGCGGTCGGCCTCACTGAAGTTTTTCTCGGCGCGCGCTTGTGTACGTGCGGCGATCAGGCGCTCGACTTCGCTCACGTCCACCAGTTTCGCCTTCGGCGCGGCCGCGAACCAGTCGGAGGGTTTTTGCTGCAATACGCCCAGCAGCGCGCCTGCGGCCAGCAACTGGCCTTTCAAGCGCGCCTTCTCGGCCGTCTCGGTCGCTGTATTGAGCGCGCGGGCAATGGCGGAAATCTCAGCCATAGCCGCTGGCGTATTCAAGTCGTCCTCGAGCGCCACCGTGAACGCCTCAGGCGGTTCCTCATCGGATTCTTCGATGTCGGCGGCTTGATCGAGGGTGCCGTAAAGGCGATCGAGCGTGCGCTTGGCCTGCGTCGTGGTATCGTCCGACCAGTCAAGCGGCTGGCGATAGTGCGCCGACAGGATCGCCCAGCGCAACGCCTCGCCGGGTGTCGACCGCAGCGCCTCGCGCGAGCTGATGATATTGCCGACCGATTTGGACATCTTTTCACGGTTCATGGTCAGGAAGCCGTTGTGCATCCAGATGCCCACGAAGGGCGTGCCCCCATGGGCGCAGGTGCTCTGCGCCAGTTCGTTCTCATGGTGCGGGAAGATCAGGTCGTGTCCGCCGCCGTGAATATCGATGGTCTCGCCCAGGTGGGCGTCGATCATCGCCGAGCATTCGATGTGCCAGCCGGGCCTTCCACGGCCCCACGGACTGTCCCAGCCCGGAAGGCCTGGCGTCGAAGGCTTCCACAGGACGAAATCGGCGGGGTCTTTCTTGTAGGGCGCCACTTCTACGCGCGCGCCCGCGATCATGTCGTCGCGGTTGCGGCCCGACAGGGCGCCATAGCGCGGGTAGCTCGGCACGTTGAACAGCACGTGCCCCTCGGCCGCATAGGCGTGACCGCGCACGATCAGGTCTTCGATCATGCGCAGCATTTGCGGGATGTGATCGGTGGCGTGCGGTTCGATCGACGGCGGCAGCACGTTCAGCGCGCCGATGTCCTCGTGCCAGATGTCGGCGAATTTTTTCGCGATCACATCGATGGACACGTTGTCGCGCGTGGCGGCCGCGTTGATCTTGTCGTCCACGTCGGTGATGTTGCGGGCGTAGACCACCAGCGGGTAGCGGTCCCGCAGCATCCTGAACAGCACGTCGAACACAACGGCGGGCCGTGCGTTGCCGATGTGGGTGTAGCCGTAAACCGTCGGTCCGCAGACGTACATGGTCACGCGGCTCGGGTCGGCGGGTTTGAAGGCCTCCTTGCGGCGGCTCAACGTGTTGTAAAGGGAAAGCGGCATGACGGCTTCAATGGTTCTGAAAAACAGGGCTGCCGGGCTATAGCGCGAATGGCAAAGCAGGGCAAATCGGTGTCAGGGTCGCCGCTTTAAAACGCCCCTAAAGCGCCGCCTTAAAGGGGGCGCCGTTGCTGGCCGAAGACGCCCCGGCCGCGATCTTCGCGCCTTAAGCCGGGTCCTTCGGAGTCCGCGGGCGGCAGCCACAGTTTAGCCTGCCAGGTTGCCGCGCGGCGGGCGCCCGCGGCCTTGTCGGCTTCCGACAGCGAAGCGCGCAGCGCATCGAGCGGGCGCGGGTCGGGCGCGCGGAAACCCACCCGCGCCGTGCTGGTATTGGCATCATATAGCGCGAGCCAATAGGCGGCCTCCTCACCGTTGCGCACAGGCGAGTCTGCGCCGTAGGTGGTGGCCAGCAAGGCTTGTGCCTCGGGCCAACCGGCGTCCGCGGCCCGCGCGATCCACATCAACCCTTCATCGCGCCCATCGGCCTGCACGACCAGGCACTCTCCAAGCAGGGTCTGCGCGTTCTCATAGCCCGGCCCGAGATTGGCCACCGGACGCAAGAGCGTGATCACGCTCGGGCAGTCGCCTTTAACCTTGAACTCTGTCGCCTCGATGTAGGCGCGGTTGGGATCGCGGCCCGAGCGCACGCCGATCCGCGTTCCGTCCGGCCGTTCATCGACGATCATGCCGTTGTCCTCACGCTCCGGGCCGCGCTCGCGTGGACCGCGTCCGCCCCCGCCGCATCCGGCGAGGGCCGTAGCGGCAAGGAGGACGCAAACGAGAGCGGCGCGGCGCATTAGAACCGGAATCGGATGGTGACGGCCGCCGTGTGTGACAGGTAGCCCGAAGCGATTTCCGCGTCATAGTCGAGGCTGACGGAGGAATAGCTGTCTTTGTGTGCGATGCCGATGCCGGTCGTGAAGCGATTGGCGCCCCATTCGTTTCCGACGTTGAGGAAGGTCGGACCGCCCGAAGCGAAGCGAGCCGAGACCTGCGCCGGATCTGTCATGAATTCGCGGGTGAAGCCGCCGCGGAACTGCGCTTCGACATAGCTGTCATACGACAGCAGGAAGTTGCGGTTAACCACAAAGCCGGCGCTGCCGCGCAAGGATTCTCCCTTGCGATCGTCGACGTCAAGGTTCACGCCCGCGCCGTCGCCGGTTTCGGTGTAGCCGTTTTCCGTGATGTTCAAATACGACAGGCGGGCGTAAGGACCAAACTCGTAGACGCCCCGTTGCAGCAGGTAACCGGCTTCAACGCTGCCGTTGTACTGGTAGCCGCTCCACTTGCCGACCGCCTCGCGGTCAAGGCTGCCGAAGTCCACCGCGCGCTGCGGCTGATCGTAGGTGTTGTAGGCGCCGCCGGCGATCCCTTGAATATAAAGCGGGCCGGCCTTGTGGTGGGCGTAGCCGTGCAATTGCGTGCTGTAGAACTGGACCGGCGAATGTTCTGAAACATTCAGGCTCACCGAGTGCCAGGATTCAACGAAACTCACGCCAACCGTCGTGTTTCCGGTGCGGTCGACCGGGAAGTCCGCGCCGAGCGCGATGCCAAGGCCCCAGTAAGAGAACCCATTCTGTTCGCCGCTGCCGTTCTGCTTGCCGTAGTTCCCAAGCGCCTGCACCCAGAAGCTCGCGATGTCGCCGCGCGCGTGATCGGGCGCACCGCCGCGGGCGACGCCCAGAAGGCGGCGCCGGATCATGGCGCTGCTGGCTTCGGCTGAGCTCAGCGCGGTCTGCAAGATCGCGCCGCTGCTGTCGGGCATCAGCTGGCTGAGGCCGTTTTCAAAGTCGGCCTGCGTTGTCAGTCCCGACAAGGCCGTGGCAACGGCCGTATCCTGATTCAAGGCTGGGCCGAGATTGTTGTAGACCGCCGTCATGTTCGGGCCGAGGCTAAGCGCGGCGGCCGTGCGACGTTCGACCGTCAGCTGCAGCTGACTGGAATCGGTCGGATTCAGGGCGAACGCGATGTTGTTCATGTACGAAGCGGGCACTTCGGTCAGCTGGCTGAGCGGTGCGCCCAGCGTCAGCGTACCGGCGTCGATCAGCGTATAGACCTGGCGGCCTTCGAGGATGCCGGTGATCGTGGTGACAAGCTTCGTATCGGCCGAGATCGACACGTTGCCGCTCGCGAACAACAGCGGCGCGCCGGTGGTGCCCGAGATGTCGAAATTGACGCGCGAGCCGTTCGAGAACGTCGCGGTTTCAACCCGCAGCGGACCTGCGCTGAGCAGCGAGAAGTCCGACGCCGCAGCGGTGAACTGTCCCAACGTGCCGGTGCCCATCGTGAACCCGCCGCGCGCTTTCGCGCCCGCGAGAATCACGCCGCCGTTGCCGTTGCCGAGGTCCACGCGGCCCGTAATCGTCCCGCCGTTCATGTCGAGCACGCTGGCGCCCGCTTTGGAGGTCCCGGCTTGGAAGACGACGTTGCCGTTGATCGTGCCAGTGCCCCGGATGGTCATGGTCTGGCTGCCGCCGCCGAGTAGAACGTCGCCCGTGATGGTGCCCGAGTTGCTGAACGCCATCCCGGCCGTATTGGCGCGGAAGTCGACGGCAATACGTTCACCGGTGCCGCCGGCGGCCAAGGTGGTGATGATGTTGTTGGTGTTGGCGAAGGCGGTCACTGAACCCGAGCGGTCCACAACGCCGTAGGCGCCCGAGGTAAGCCCGTCGGAAGTGACGAGGATCTTGCCGCTGTTGAGCAATGTGCGCACTTGTGCGTTCTGCTCGATCAGGATGCCGTAGGCGCTGCCGCCCTTATTACCCACTGCGCCGGTAGCCGTGTTGGTCGTTGAATCGGTCGTGGCGACGCCGATGTCGCCCGAATTGTTCAAGGTGGGCATGATGGCGTAACCGCCAATGCGCACGCCGGTCGCTGTCGCGTCGAGCGCGACGGAATTGATATCGCCGCCGGCGTTCGAGAAGCCGCCCGTCAGCGTCGTTGTGTAAATCGTGCCGTTGCTCGACTGGCCCTCGATATTCACCGCAACCGCGTTCGTGCCCGCGATGGCGCCCGAGGCCGTCAGGATGCCTGAGTTGATGAACGAATATTCGTTGTCCCCGCGACGTCCGATGACGATGTTGCTGGCGCCGCTCGGACCGCCCTGGCCGATGAGCACGGCCGGTCCCGGACCGTAGGTGTTGACCGAGGCGTCGATCGGCGTTGCCGCCGCGGCATCGGCGCTCACCTGCTGTTCTGCGACCGTGAAGCCGTTGCCGGAAATCGCAAAGCCATCGCTGATGCTCGAGGCGACCCACACGCCGGCCTTCGCGGGCAGCGGTGAAGTCCGCTCGATGCGAATGCCGTCCGGGCTGGTCAGGCGTTCAGGGTTGCCGGCGGTGATCGTGCCGCTGTGCACGAATGCGCCTTCGATTCCGCCGCCGATATAGACGCCGACACCGTTCGTCGCTGCGGCCGAAATAGCGCCGCCCATGTTGAAGTTACCCACCATACGGCCGGTGGTCGCGATCCCGTAGGAGTCCGCGCTCGCCGCTTCGATCACGCCGCTGCTCGTCAAATCGCCGATCAGGGTCGATCCGATCAGAATCCCGGTCGAGCCGTTGCCGCCCACACCGATGTAGCCGCCGGCATCATTGGTGACCGAGCCGGTGAACGTCCCGGGGCCCGTCAGTCGGATGCCGACGTTCGAAACCGTTTTGTTGAGCTGGGCGCTGCCTGTCAGCGGGCCCTGGATGGCGATCTGGCCAACGTTGAGGATCGAACCGGTGCGGTTGGCCGTCATGTCAACCAGGATGCCGTTGGCATTGGCCTCGGCTGTACTGCTCAGCGCGCCGCGGTTGGTGACGCTGTGGTCGCTGTTGAGGGTGATGATCGTCGGATCGGCGACGGCAATGCTGCCGGCGGCTTCCACGACGACGCTGCCCGGGCCGCTGCCGTCCGCGGCCGCTGTACGGGCCGGGGTGGTCCGCGCGGTGCTGATGGTCAGATCGCCCGCATGGGCGACTTTCACGGTCAGGGAGGACACGGCCGTCGCCAGCAGAAGGTAAGATCCAAATTTCTTAAACGAAGTATCGCGGCCGGCCATCAACGCATCCCCCTGACGTGAGAAAAACCGCGTTCCGACCCCGGGAGGGGGGCGACCGCGGCGCACCTTATAGCAATAACACCGGCGATTACGGCAACCTTGTGATGACCTTTCGCCCGTGGGCCGGCACCTTACGAAGGCGTGCGGCCGCGAGCGCGCACGCCCTGCGCGACCTTTTGGGTGAAAAGCCCGCCTAAGCCAACCTTCAATTATCCGATGCTACCTTGCTCTGAACGATCACTTTAGGCCCATTTAATTTCTATCTAGTTGTTTTTGATAGAAAAATGCGAAAGTGAGCGAGCAAAAACCAATTCTCATATTCCGGGCACCAGATGGGACAGCCACGTAATATTTTCGTCGCCTTCGAACTTCTGCGTCCTGAACGCGGAGGTGAACGCGTGACCCAGGCGATCGAAGCCTTCGGTTGCGCATGGGCGCGCATCATTAAGAACGTGTTCTATATGCACGGCGATCTCGATGCCGAGTTCGTGGGCACGAAGGTGTGGGCGGCCATGAATATGGACGACAAGCTTGTCGTCATCGATGCCAGCAAGAACGACGCGCGCTGGTACAATATCAAGCCGGAGATCTCGGATTTTTTGGTCGCCAACTGGCGCGCCTAACAGGCGAAAGCTTCGCTTCTTAAGCCTTTTGGTCTTAAGCGAGGCGGCTTTTAAGCGACGAAAGCGTCGTGCTTGGGCTGAGCCGGCTTCATCGCCAAGCTGAATGCGGCCGTCACTTTCCGGATCAGATCGATTTCCGCCGAGGACGGCTCGTCGTAGTGATCGGCGATGCCGTCGACGTTTTTGGCGAGCGACAGGCAGAGCTGCGAAAGCTGCGCATCTTTCAGCTTCTCTGCCACTTTCGAGGCGCCGCGAAGCACGCCGGCCAGGGTCAGCAAGTCGGTTAGCACTTCCTCGCCGATCATATGGGTCTCGTAGGACTGAACCAGGCGCACGCAGACTTCGCCCAGGCGGAAGCTTTGAGAATCAAGCTGCGCCTGCAGGACCTTTTCGAGCGATCCCTCGACCGCGGCCTTCAGCGCGAATTTATCCATTTCGCGACCGTTGTTCTTCTCCAGCAGCGTATTGATCACGGGGAAGCGCTTGACGTTGGAGTTGCGGTCATCGGCCTTGCGTTCGGGGCCGACATAGCCGTCGATGGCGATGAACGGACGGCGGTGGAAGATGACGAGCTTCAAGCGTTCCTGAATCCGTTCGCTGGAAACCGGCTTGATAATAATGTCATCAACCCCTGCTTCGATCGCCATATCCAATGTTTCCCGGCGGCTCGGGGAGACCAGCATACTGATCAACATGAACGGATTGTCCGAGCCTCTTTGGAAGCGGATGTCGCGCACTAGATTGAAGATGCCCGGATCGAAATTGTCGGCAATGACCAGGAGATCTGGCGGAACCTCGGCGATCTGACTGCGCAGGCTTTCCAGATTGGAATGGCACACGACCTGCTTGAGACCCTGGGCGACGAACATGTCGCGCAACTTGTTGCGCTCATGGAAGTTCGTCTCGCCAATGTAGACGGTGGCCTTCTTGAGGTTCTCTTTGTCGAGCGTTGCCATTTTGCACTGCGGCGCGTGAGAATCGGGGGTGGTTTTTACGACAGGTTATCTTCCGCTATTGGTTGAGCGCATGCAAGCCGTTCGAAACCATCCGTACAGGCCCAAACGTCGATTTATTGGCCCCAGAGGCGGAAAAGTCGGGAAAACCCATTCAATGTGGAGTTGTGCGCTCGTTGCACTAAGGCTTGGCTGACCTCGGGCCGGGGCCGGAGGTCTCCGGCGCGCCTACCCCGCGGCCGGCTGGACTTGCTCGGACTGGTGGGGCGCCGGGCCCATCTTGGCCATTTTGGCCAGTTCGAAGGCCTTGGTCAGCTTGCGGATGGTGCTGAGCTGATGATCCGAGGGCTCCTGATACTTCTCGGCCATTTCCTCGACTTCGCGCGCCATCTGGGTACAGATCTGGGCGAGTTCCGGCTCGCCCAGAACGCGGGCTGTGCGCCCGGCATCCTCAAGCACGCTCACAAGGATCAGGATGCGATCTTCCAGTTCCTTATTGATCGTCTTGTCATCATAGCTCTTCAGGATGAGGCCGCAGATCCATCCCAGTTTAAGGCCGTGGCTATCAAGGCGGGCGGCCATGACGTCGTTCATATTGGCTTCGACGGCGCGCGCGAGCTCCCCGGACGACATCCGCCGACCTTCAAGCTTCGTCTTGAACGTGTTCACCACATCGAGCTGTCGAATCTTGGACGGACGATCGCTGTTCGGCTTACGGCGCTCGGGCCCGACATAATCGGTCGTGGCGATGAAGGGCAGTCGATTGAAGGTGACCTGTGCAACACGTTCCAGCAGCTTGCCCGGCGCGACGGGCTTGATCATAACGTCGTCGGCCCCGGCCAGAACGGCGCGCTTGACCGCGTCGTCGCTTTCGGCGCGCACCATCAGCGTGATCATGATGAACGGATTGCGGCCGATCTTGAAATGACGGATGTCGCGGATCGTGTCGAACAGTCCCGGATCGATGTCGTCCGCCGCGATCAAAAGGTCGGGCGGCGTTTCCTTTATGGCATTCAGAAGATCGTCCATGCGGGCGAACGTGCGCATCTTGCGAAACCCTTCGCCGCGCATCATGGCGCGCATGCTTTCGCGAACCTGCTCATTAGGTTCGCCAAGATACACGTCGACGTCCGAGAGCTTTTCTTTTTCGAACTTTTTCATCGCGGGCAGGGTCTCAACTAAGGCGCAGAAAGGGGGCGGAAGGATAAGCAACCTACCCGCGAACGCACCACCCTATCATTCATCCCGAGAAGTTAAAGAGCCAATTCGGTTCGAAACCATATCGGGCTCCGGAGCCGAACTGGCCGTTAAACGTGTGTCTTAAGCGCTTAAAGATGTTCCGTCGGCGGCACCTTTTCGCGCCAGCGCGGATCTTCCGCTTCAAGAATTTTTTCCAGCGTGAGGATGCGGCCTTCCATCTTCTCCAGAAGATTCACCATGCGCTCCATGGTCTGCTGCTCTTCGGGCGAGGACGCCTGCGAGATGCGATTCTGTCGGCGATAGTGAAACACCATCCAGACAATCACGATCGCCGTTATGAACGGCATGAAAGCAACGTATTCTATGCCCATCGTATCTTATCCCTCGACCCCTCAACGTGACGCTAAACGCGTCCTGTTCCCCTCAACTCGCGATCCATCTGGAATTCCCGCGAGGTCACGACTTGTTCGAGCGTGCGAAGGCGATCTTCGACCCGGTCGAAGCGGTTCTTAACGTCCGAGAAATGCCATGCGCGCGCCGGCCGAACCGCATCCCGGCGCGCGCTGTCGAGTTCAGCGCGAGCGTCGTCGTAGTAGCTTAAGCTCCGCGGCTTTGCATCCGCCAGCCAGGCCGCGAGCAGATAGGCAACAATCGGCCATCCCATCGTGATGGTCAGAACCACCCAGCCGATCCGGATGATCGTTGCATCCCAACCAAAGTAGTCCGCCATCCCCGAGCTTACGCCGAAGATCTTGGCGTTCTCTTTATCGAGCGTGAATTTTCTGCTGTGACGGCTCATTTACTTATCCCCCGCCGGCTTCGCGGTCGCGCCAAGGCCCATGCCAGCCTTCAGCTTGGCAAGATCGTCGTCGATCTTGGTTGAGGCTTCAAGAGAGGCGATCTCGTCGGCGAGTGTCGGGCTTCCGCCGCCGAGATCGAAAGCTTCCACGCGCCCTTCCATTTCGTCCAGCTTGCGCTCGACCTGATCGAAGCGCGCGACCGCGCTGTCGACGCGGCCATCGTACAGATGTCCGCGCACGGCGAAGCGCGCGTTGGCGGTTTGCGCCCGCGCGATCAATGCGGCTTGCTTGGCTTTGGCTTCGGCAAGCTTGGTCTGCAGGCGCCCGATGTCGGCATCGAGCTCGCCCATACGCTCTTTCAGCGTGCCGTCATCGCGCTCCAGGATCGCAATCAGATCGGCGATCTTGGAACGTTCGACGAGCGCGGCGCGCGCGAGATCCTCGCGGTCCTTGCTGATCGCAAGCTCAGCGCGCTTTTGCCATTCGCTCGAGGCATCGCCTAGGCGGCCCAGGCGGCGGCGGATTTCCTTGCGGTCGGCGATCAGGCGGGCGGCGTCCGAGCGCACATCGACCAGCGTGTCTTCCATCTCCTGGATGATCAGGCGGATCATCTTGGGTGGATCCTCGGCGCGATCGAGCAGCGCGGTGATGTTGGCGTTCACAATATCGGTTAGCCGCGAAAAGATGCCCATGGGGTCCTCCGAAGTGAGTATGGCCCAACTTTTGCAACTCCCGTGCCAAGTCGGGCGCAGCGCTAGGTCCTTGATTTATAAGATACTTTTCGGCGCCGTCCGCAATCCATATTGCGGATTACCGCAATGAGTGAGAAAAATACGCAACCATTTAGCGGAAACCACTAACCGTGAACCTTCCTGCTCCTCTCGGCGAATCCTCGGTTCTCCTGGGTCATCTGGACCAGTTGTCCCGTGTCGCGCCCCTCGAAAGGCCGATCCTCATCATTGGCGAGCGTGGCACCGGCAAAGAGTTGTCCGCTGCGCGTGTCCACTATCTCTCCAAGCGCTGGTCCGGCCCCCTCGTGAAGCTCAACTGCGCCGCTCTGCCCGAGAGTCTGCTCGAAGCCGAGTTGTTCGGTGTCGAGCCTGGCGCCTTCACCGGCGCTGCCAAGCGCCGCCTCGGCCGATTTGAACTCGCCGACGGCGGCACGCTGTTCCTCGACGAGATCGGCAACGCCCCGCTTTCGGTGCAGGAGAAAGTCCTGCGCGTCATCGAGTACGGCGAATTCGAACGTCTCGGCGGCAGCGAGACCATTTCGGTTTCTGTACGCGTCGTCGCGGCCACCAATCTCGATCTGCCCAGTGAGGCCCGCGCCGGCCGCTTCCGTGAAGATTTGCTCGACCGTCTGGCCTTCGATGTTCTGACCTTGCCGCCTCTGCGGGCGCGCACCGGCGATGTGGCCTTGCTCGCCGAACATTTCGGCCGCGCCATGGCCGCCGACATGGGATGGGAGATGTTTCCCGGCTTCGCCCCCTCCGCGCTGGCCGCGCTCGAGGACTTCGCCTGGCCCGGCAATATCCGTGAACTGAAGAACGTGGTCGAACGCGCCGTGGCATCGTGCCTCGCGCGCGAGAAACCCATCGAACGCATTGTGTTCGATCCTTTCGCATCGCCCTTTCGGCCCCAGGCCGTCCGGGCGCAAGGCGTCCCTGCCTCAGGCGCCGCGCCGGTCACGGCCGCGCCGACAGCGCTTCCGGCCGAACTGCCCGATGATTTTCGCGCGGCGATCAACGCGTTCGAGTCGGATCTGTTGAGCCGTGCGCTCACGGATGCGCGGCACAATCAGCGCGCCGCCGCCAAGCGCCTTGGCCTTGGCTATCACCAGCTTCGCAATCTCTTGCGCAAACACGGGCTCATGCCCGGGCGCGACAAGGAATAATCAGGGATCGAGTGAAGCCGCGTAAGCGGCGATATTCACCATATCCTCGACGCTGAGGCCCGCGACCGATTCCGCCATCAGCGGGGCCCAGGCGCCGGCGCGCGATCCGTGCTGAAGGTCCCACAGACTGCGCACGATATAACTCGGCGATCGTCCGGCCAGATGCGGCATCGGTCCCAGGCCGCGCAGGTCGTGTCCGTGGCACACCGTGCAGGCCGCCCCTTTGCCGCCGCCGGTCTTCACATACGCCTCGCCTTTCTTGATGCTGCCCGGCGGCACATAGGCGACGAAACCGGATTTGGAATCTCGAAGGTCCGTCCGGGCGCGATCTTCGGGTACTTCGACGATGCGCACGCCGATGGGCTCCACCGCGGCGGTATCCTCAATCACGAACATCGAACCGGCCACCCGCGTCTTGGGCACGCTCGCGCTTTCCACAACCCGAATCCATTTCTGGCGCGGCAAGCTCGCGAAATATTGCGCGGCGATGCGCACCTCTTCGTCGTTGGTGACGGCCGCGAGCTTGGCCATGTTGGCAGGTGGCCCCATGGCGGGCACGGAACTCCGGCGTTTACCCTCGCGGAAGTCGCGGACCTGCTGGACGATGTACTCGACGGGAAGCCCCGCGATGCCTGAATTCTCCGGCCGTCCCAGTCCGTTGGGCAGATGGCAGTAGCCGCAGGCCAGCACGCCGCCCGCGCGGCCCTTGGCGACAACCTCGGGCATGGGCGGATGATCGTTCGGATGCCAGTCGGGTGGGCCCCGTCCGATGTCGCGGATTTGCGCCAGCGTCAGCGCCACGTCGCTGCCGGGAACGCGCTTTGGCTCGGGATCGAGCGGCGGCGCGGGTGCTGCCGGTTTTGCAGCCGGCGGAGCGACGGGATAGGCCCAGGGCGGCGGCGTATCCTCGGCGGCCAGCGCCGCGGTCGCGGCCAATACAATCACGCACAGTGCCGCGAGATATTTCATGACTCCCCCCAAGCCAAGATCACCTGAGCTCAGAGTGCCAGGAATCTGCCCGCGTAGCTACGGATCTGCGGGGCTACGCTCCGGGATCGACGAAGTTCTTGTTGTGGGCGGGGAAGGCCTCGTACCCCTTGAGCATGTAGTCCCAATAAAAGCGCGGTAGGGCGTACTTTTTAATCAGCCAGTTCGGGGTGTTTTCGCGCGCGGGATTCAGCGGCAGGGTCGGTGTCGGTTTGCCGCCGTAGATAAACTCAGCCATCAGCACTTTGGTGTAGCTCGTCGTCAGCGGACAGCTCGCATAACCGTCGTAAGTTTCCTCGACCGCGCCGCCGCGCACCAACGCGAACAGATTTCGTACCACCACCGGCGCCTGCTTACGAACAGCCGCGGCGGTCTTCGAGTTGGCGGTCGAGGCCGCATCCCCAAGGCCGAACACATTCTTGAATTTCGAATGCTGCAGCGAATTGGCATGCACGTCCACCAAGCCCGCGGCGTTGGCCAACGCGCTCGCCTTGAGGAAATCGGGCGCGCTCTGCGGCGGCGTCACATGGATCATGTTATAGGGAAGCTGTAGGAGCTGGCCTTGTTGCTCGCCGCCGGCGATCTCAAACGTCGCGATCTTGGCGGCTCCGTCGATCTCGACCAAGTTATGTTGATAGTGCACCGTGATTCCATGCGCGGCGGCGATCTTCACCAGCTCGCGCGCATAGAAGGGCACGCCGAAGATCGCCGGCGTCTGCGTCAGGAAACGCACATCGACAAACTGACGGATGCCGCGCCGGCGCAGGTGATCGGCGGTGAGATAGGCGGCCTTCTGGGGCGCGCCGGGGCATTTGATTGGCATCGGCGGCTGGGTGAACAGCGCCTTGCTGCCCGGCCTCAAGGCCTGCATGCACGCGAAGGTGTATTCCACCGTCTGCGGCGAATAATTACTGCACACGCCGCCGTGGTTGATGGACTCTCTCAGGCCCTTGATCGCACCCCAGTTCAATTGAAGCCCGGGACAGACGACGAGATAGTCGTAGGACACGGTGCGGCCCGAAGCGAGCGTAAGCGTGTTGCTCTCGGGCGCGAAGCTGCTCACCGCGTCCTTGATCCACGACACATCGCCGGGAATGAGATTTGCTTCGTCGCGCCGCGTCGCGGAAAGATCGTAAGTGCCCGCGCCCACCAGGGTGAAGGCGGGCTGATAATAATGCTCCGTCGACGGCTCGATGATCGCGATATCGAGCTCGAGCTCATGGCGATGGCGCTGCAGGCTCGCCGCGACGGTGATGCCCGCGGCGCCGCCGCCGACGATGACGATCTGATGATGGATAGTGGCCATTATTCTCTCCGTCGCTCGCCCAGACGCACGATATCAGCACCGGGGGCAGGGGCTTACAAGGCGGGAAATATTATTCCGCGCGAGTCGGATATGCGTGCAGGTTTCCGCTCGGATCCTCGATCGCGAAGGAACCGTCATCCGCGGCGCTCACATATCCCGAGGTCAGTGGCACTTTGCCCGCCCCGCCGGGGATGTCGAGGATATAGGTCGGCTGCGCGAGGCCCGAGACGCGTCCGCGCAACGCCTTCACCAGTGCGCGGCCTTCTTCCACCGGCACGCGGAAATGTCCGGTACCCGGCGCGTAGTCCAACTGGTGCAGGTAGTAGGGTTTGATGCGCGTGGCGACGAGGCCGCGCATCAAGGTCTCAAGTGTCTCGACCGAATCGTTGACGCCGCGCAGCAGCACGGTCTGCGCCAGCAAGGGGATGCCCGCATCGCTCAGCCGGCCGCACGCGGCGCGCATAGCCGGCGAAATCTCGTCAGCATGGTTGCAGTGCACGGCCACATACACAGCCTTTCCGGTCGACTTCAGCGCCGCGATCAGACCGGCGTCGATACGCTCGGGCATGGCCACCGGTACGCGCGTATGCACGCGGATCACTTGCACATGAGGAATATCATCCAGCGCGCGCATGATTTCACCGATGCGCCGCGCCGATAGGACCAGCGGGTCGCCGCCGGTGAGGATGACTTCCCAGATTGCCGGCGTCGCGCGGATATAATCGAGCGCGGCGTCCATTTCCGCTGGGCTCAGCACGCCTTGGCTGCCCACGTCCTCGCGGCGGAAGCAGAAGCGGCAATAGACCGCGCAGGTCAGCGTCGGCAGCAGCAGCGCCCGGTCGGGATAACGATGCACGATGCCCTTCACTGGCGCGTGCGCATGATCGCCGATGGGATCGGCATTCTCGCCGGGCGAACTTTCCAGTTCCTGGGGCGAAGGGATGAACTGCCGCCGCAACGCGGGCGCATATTCGGCATTGCGCAACAGGTCATGCACGGCGGGGGGAACGGCCAACGCATAGCGCGCCGTCACGCGTACCACGTCGCCCCTCTCGTCCTCGGTGATGAGGCCGGCGCGGGCGAGATCGTCGGCCGTTGTCAGCGTGCGGGGCGCAAGGTCGTTCATCTCAGTTTCACGCGGCGTCGATGGCTTTGCGGATGGCGTGGGCCAGGGCATCAAGCGTGAAGGGTTTATGCAACAGCTTCACGCCCGGATCCAAGACGCCATTATGCACAACCGCGTCGCGCGTGTACCCGGTGGTGTCGAGCACTTTGACCCCGGGCCAGCGCTTGGCCGCTTCCTGGGCCAGTTGATGTCCGTTCATGCCCGGCATCACCACGTCGGTGAACATCAGCGTAAAGCCCGGGTGAGTCTCAAGAATCTCCAGCGCCTGCTCGGCGCTTTCGGCCTCCACCACCGTATAGCCGATGTCGGCCAGACTCTGGACCGTCAGCTTGCGCACGGCCGGTTCGTCCTCAACCACAAGGATGGTTTCGCCCGCGACCGCCACCGGAGTCGGCGTCGGCGCCGCGGCCAGCGGCTCTTCCTTGGAACCTAAATAGCGCGGCAGCAAGATCGTCACCGTCGTGCCGGTCCCCACCACCGAGGAAATCTTTACGTGTCCGCCCGATTGCGTGACGAAGCCGTAAACCTGGCTGAGGCCAAGCCCGGTTCCCGTTTTCTTCGTGGTGAAGAACGGATCGAAGACTTTCGCGACCAGATCGGGCGTCATGCCGCTGCCGGTGTCGATGACGTCAATTGCCACATACGCGCCGGCGGCAATCGAGGCCTGGCGCGCCTCGGCGGCCGACAGGTTCACGTTGCGTGTTTGCAGCGTTAGCTTCTTTTCGGTGTCGGCCATGGCATCTCGGGCGTTCACCACGAGGTTGATGATCGCGGTCTCAAGCTGATGGGCATCGGCGTAGATTTTCCAAAGGCCCCCTTCGGCGATGATCTCGGTCTGGATAGTTTCGCCCAGCGCCCGCCGCACAAGGTCGGACATCCCGCCCAGCAGCTTATTCGCGTCGATGGTGCGCGGCTCCAAC
>CANJEU010000011.1 GCA_947473445.1 Fidelibacterota bacterium
GGCAACACCTATGACGAAACCTAACCGCTTCATGACTATTTTGGCGCGCACCAGCCTGCGCTCTCCTTTGGTCCTTTAGATAAATTTGCACCCCAAGGTGGGTCGGTCAACATGATGCGGGTCCGAACCTCCTGAATCGCGTTAGTTGTGGCAAATACCCCACAAAATCCCGCCGATGCAGCACTCAACTGTTGTAAAAAAGACTGTGGCTTAAGTCTGCTTAAGAGGCTGTGAACTCGGCGCGCGCGCCGGCGAGCGACTCGACCCGGGCGCGGGCTAGCCCTCGCCCTTGGTCTGGGTCTTGTTGGGCGCGGCGCTCTTTTCCAGGAACTCGATGATCATTCCCGCGATGTCCTTGCCGGTGGCCAGTTCGATCCCCTCGAGGCCGGGCGTGGAGTTCACCTCCATTACAACCGGCCCGTGATTCGAGCGCAGCATATCGACCCCGCAGACATTGAGCCCCATGGTCTTGGCCGCGCGCACGGCCGTCGAACGTTCCTCGGGCGTGATCTTCACTTCCTGGGCCTTGCCGCCGCGGTGCAGATTCGAGCGGAATTCCTCGGGCGCACCCTGACGCAGCATGGCGGCCACGACCTTGCCGCCGATGACGAGGGCGCGAATATCGGCGCCGCCGGCTTCCTTGATGAACTCCTGCACCAGGATGTTGGCTTCCACGCCGCCGAAAGCTTCGATCATGCTTTTGGCCGACGAGCGCGTTTCGGCCAGCACGACGCCGATGCCTTGGGTGCCTTCGAGCAACTTGATCACGAGCGGCGTGCCGCCAACCATATCGATGAGATCGTCGGGCTGGCTGGTGGCATGCGCGAACGCGGTCACGGGCAAGCCGATCCCCTTGCGCGAGAGGAGCTGCAAGCACCGCAGCTTGTCGCGCGAACGGCCGATGGCCACGGATTCATTGAGCGGATAGACGCCCATCATCTCGAACTGGCGCAAGACCGCCAGACCATAAAAGGTGATCGACGCGCCGATGCGGGGAATAACCGCGTCGTAGCCTTCAAGGGCGCGGCCCTTGTAGCGCACCTCGGGCCGGTGCGAGGCGATGTTCATGTAGCATTTCAGCGTATCGACGATGTCGATCTCGTGCCCGCGCGCGCGCGCTGCAGCGACGATGCGCTGGTGCGAATAGAGTTCGGCATTGCGCGCGAGCATCGCAAATTTCATGGCGGAAATCCAAAGTGGCGGGGGCGAACGCGGGAAACCTAGAGCGTCACGGGTCGTGTGAAGAACAGTCGCTGATTTTAGCCGCCCTTAAACGCCGTGCAAACCGACTTGATCCCAGTTCAGGCCTCGGTTTTTTGCCGTTTCAGTTTAGTGACGAAGGAGCGCGAGGGGTCCACCACACAGCGCAGGCGCAACGCCTGGCGGCCGATGAGCATGCGGAACCCCAATTGATCGCGGTTCGTCAGGCTCAGCTCTACCGGCCATTGCGATTGACCGATGCTAAGTGTCGTCCGCACGATGTAGCGTTCCTCGGACCGGCCACCGGAATCCATAATACGGCGATGGTCGATCACAAGCGCGACACAGGTCGACGTCGGTCTTTTCTTTCGCTGGATGGGGTGGACGACAAAACGCACATACGCCGCGCCGTCCTTGGTGAAGGGCGTGATTTTGGACGCGTGCAACGCCGAGGTGCGGGCGCCAGTGTCGAGTTTGGCTTTGATGCGCTTGATATGGAGATCGGGCAGCGCAACCCATTCGCGCCAGCCTGCAATTTTCTTTTTGCGCTTTTCAGGGAGCACGGTTTCGGCCGTGGCGAGATCGCGTGAGGGGCGGGCCACGGCTCGCGATTAAAAATCGACTTTGAGGCCGCTGAGCAGCCCGCCGCCATCCCACTGAAGACCGGTGGCGTCCGTCTGATCGCCATAGAAGGCCGCGACGCCCACGCTGATGCCGGGCCCAAGTTTATAAGCCGACTGCAGGGTGATGCGGTCGGTGAATTCGAAGGCGTCAAAGCCCGCGATCGCGCGGCGCTTGGCTTCGCGGTAATCGGCCGACAGTTGCACCGGCCCGATGGCGTAGAACAGGCCGACCGTCCAAGCTTGTTCATCAAGGCCGCTGTCGGGCATCGCATCGATGTAAGCGGCAGCCAGTTCCCAGCCGCCATACGTCACACCCGCCGCGACGTTCCACGCTTCAACACCGTCGTTGCCGCCAATGCGGGAGTCGGAGTGGAAGTAGCCGCTGGTGACGCGGTAGGTGGCGTAGCCGTAATCGCCTTCGTACTTCGCGGTGACATCGACGGCGTTGCTGGGCATCAGCGCTCGGTTGACCGGGCCTTCCCACGAGCGCGGCGTGGGATGATAGGTGACGCCCACCTGAATGCCGGCGATCTCCGGCGACTGATAGGAGATGCCGAGCGCGTTGCCCGTGAAACGCTTGAAGGTGAACGCATCGCGTAAAGTGATGCCGTTGCGCGCAAGCAGCGCATCGCCCATCACTTCTTCATAGGGCGACAGGAACGCCTGCGGCACGGGATCGCCGAGAATCGAATAATTCACCCCCGCGCGTTCGCCGACGCGCACACGGCCAAGGCTGTGAATGATTTCAACGAAGCCTTCGTCGAGATTGCTGGTCTCACGCGGCTTTGCATTGAAGCGCAAGTAAGCGCGCACGGTGATGCCGTTGTCGAGCACGGTGCGGCCGTCGAAGGCCAGGCGCGCGTCGGTGAACATCCCCGTCGCATTAATGTCTTCGCCCGCGCGTTCGGTCTGATCGGCCACATAGAAATACTGCCGCACCCATCCGCCCACGGTAACAGTAATGGGGTCGGCCGCATGCGCGGCCGCCGGCAACATCATTGCCGCGGCCGCAACGCCGATCGCGAAACGTACAACCTTCATCGCGGGAATCCCCTTGTTCGGGAGCACCTTAAGCGAAAAGGCCCCGCGATGAGAAGGCTGCAGTCGGACTGAAAAAAGGCGGGCTAGAACATGAACTGGAAGCGCGCGGCAAATGTATCAAGGGATAGACCGAGCGGGATCGGCAACGCGCTGGCGGCGGTGATGGGATTGGCTTTATCGAACTCGGTGTGGATGAAGTTGAACTTCCACAACATGTTCGAGTTCCAGAACCAGTTGAAGCCGAGGGTGTAGTTGGTCTGGCGTCCGCCGTTGACCATGAAGGGCTGGTCGATGGCCAGTAGGCTGGAGCTATAATTGTCCACGAGGTCCATATAGCTGACGCGCGCGGCGAATTCGAAAGCGCCCCAGCCGTTATTCTTGGGCGAGAACGGCGTGATCGGGTTCACGCCCGAATAGGCGCCCGAGGCGGGAACATACGTACGCCGCCCGCCGATGGTGTAGCTAGCCTGCACGTAACCGCCGCCGACATTGACGCTGTCGAGACGGCGTTTGACGACATCATGCAGATATTCACCCTGCATGAAGAAGCTGCCGAGCGCGGCTGCGGCCTCGACGCCATAGACCTGCGCGCTGGTGACGGGGTTGGCCGCGGTGCCGAGCGCGCCGGTGTTGAGAATATTGGTCGGATCGATGCGCACCTCGGGACGGTCCGACAGCGTGAAATTGCCCGGCGTGTTGGGGCCGGTGTTCGGCGCCTCGAAGATCTGCGCCGATGAGACACCAATGTGTACCGACGTCAGATCATCTTGGATGGGATTGAAGCTGAAGCGTTCATAGGCACCGAAGCCGCGCGTCGTCAGACCGTGGGCGACGTTGGGCGTCGAGGCGGTAAGATAAGCGCCCGCGAACCAGTTCGGGCCCCAGCGGCGCGCGCCGGCCGAGAAGCGCGGATCGCCGGCATTGAAGCTTGAGGCAATCGTAACGGGCGACGCGCGCTCGAGGAACATGATGTCGTTCGAACTGTTGGCGTCATCGAGTGGGAAGTACTGCGCTCCATAGCCGATTTCGAAAATCGTGTTGGGCATGCCGGTATATGTGATGCGCGCTTCGTTCAGCGACGCGGTCGCGTCCTGCGCGCCGCCGGCATCGAGGATGAGCGAATAGGTGAAGTCGCTCATGGCCCGGCCGGTGATGCCCAAGCGTGCGCGGCGCGCGTTCACGCCGTTGGTGAGACGACCGCCGGTGACGGTGCCAGGTCCGGTCGTGCCCTCGGGCTTCTGGTCCAGGTAGAAACCCATGTCGAAATGCACGCGGCCCGTGGGGGCGATGGTCCAGGCGCCGTCGGCGCTCGACATCGCGAAGCGGTTGGTGCCCGACTGGGTCACTTTGGGATTGGCGGGCGGGATCGTGCGCATCACGCCGCCTTCCATGACGCTGCGGCCGCCGGCCGCGAGGTTCTGCTCGCGGGCATAGCGTTCGGCGGCTTGGCGGGTTTCGACTTCTTTTTCAAGGGCTTCGCGGGATTCCGCTTCACGGGTTTGCAGCGCTTCGAGCTGCTTTTGCATGGCGCCCAACTGATCCTTGAGGGCCTGGATCTCCCGCGCCAGCTCGGCCGAGCCGTCCGCCGCTTGGGACGTAAAAGGAGTGAGGGACGTCGACATCAGGAGGATGGCGGCGACGGCAGTGCGCATTTTCATCTGTATTGCCCTTTGAGAGGCGCCTTTCGGTGGCGCTTGGGAGTCTTCCCGTGAGACCTCGAACGGGCGGACCTTATGACCGGACTACGGACCATTTCGTGACATTAATTTTACGGTTTTATGAAGCTGGGTCTCCGGAGGGGAGGGTTATGCACTTTTCGAGGCGGAAAAATTGCGCCTTGGCGGGGAGTTGCGTCATTTCCGGAAGCCCTTCGCAAGGCCGCGCGGGTTGGTTATAACGGCCTCCCTTCGCGAAAATAAGTAGGCGCGATAAGTAAGCGGGATGTGGCCCTGGCCCCCCGCGACAGGAGATACGGTATGAGCGGTAGCGTTTCACGGAAGTTTGGCGTCATGACGGGGGCGGCCCTCGGGGTTGTCCTTGCGCTCGCGGCGTGCACCTCCGGGAAGACCTATGAGGGCGTCGCGGGAACCTCGACCCAGAACCGGGACACCATTTTCAGCGACGGCGGTGTTGGTCTTTCGCTGTTCAGCGCCTCGAAGGAAAACGTCGTATCGGCGCCGGTGGCGGTGAACGCCTACCTTTGGCGCGCCTCGCTCGACACACTGGCCTTCATGCCGCTGACCTCGGCCGACCCGTTTGGCGGCGTGATCATCAGCGAGTGGTATGCGCCGCCGGAAACGCCGGAAGAGCGCTTCAAGGTCAACATCTACATTCTCGGGCCCACGTTGCGCGCCGATGGCTTGCGCATTTCCATCTTCCGCCAGACCCGTGCGGGCGGCGTGTGGAGCGATGCGCCCGTCAACGCCGAGATGACCACGGAATTCGAAAACGCAGTGCTGTCGCGCGCCCGCGATCTTCGACTTCGTGCCGTGGCAGAAAAAGACTAACTCGGCTCGGCCGCTCACGCGGCCCGTTCTTCAGAACCAGATTTGGGTAGGGCCGCCCGGCAACAGGCGGTCATGAATTGCAATGGCAACACCGGAAGAGCGCCATAACCTCCGCCGGACGGAAGCAAAGTGGCAGGACGTTTGGACGAACCGTAACGTTTTCACGGTCGAAGAGAATTCATCCAAACCGAAGTACTACGTGCTGGAGATGTTCCCCTATCCTTCGGGGCGTCTGCACATGGGGCACGTGCGCAACTACACGCTCGGCGATGTGGTCGCGCGTTACAAGAAAGCCAAGGGCTTCAACATCCTCCATCCAATGGGATGGGATGCGTTTGGCTTGCCGGCGGAAAACGCGGCTCTGGAGCGCGGCGTGCATCCGGGCAAGTGGACGCGCGAGAATATTAAAGTCATGCGCGAGCAGTTCCGCCCGCTCGGCTTGTCGCTGGACTGGAGCCGCGAAATCGCGAGCTGCGAGCCCGAATATTATAAACACGAACAGAAGATGTTCCTCGACTTCCTGAAGGCGGGCCTAGCCTACCGGAAAGAGTCGTGGGTCAATTGGGATCCGGTCGAACACACGGTGCTCGCCAACGAGCAGGTGATTGACGGCAAGGGCTGGCGCTCGGGCGCCGACGTGGAACAGCGCAAACTGTCCCAGTGGTTCCTGAAGATCACCGCTTTCGCAGAAGACCTGTTGAAGGCCATCGAAACCCTCGACCGCTGGCCGGACAAAGTGCGCGTGATGCAGCACAACTGGATCGGCCGCTCGGAAGGCGCGCGGGTCTATTGGCCGTTGGTGAACGCCGACGGCAGAGACCGGGGCGAAACGCTCGAAGTTTTCACGACGCGGCCCGACACCTTGTTCGGCGCTTCGTTCTGCGCGATCTCGGCCCAACATCCCTTGGCCGCGAAACTGGCCGAGACGAATCCCGCCCTCACTGAATTCATCGCCGAATGCGGACGCACAGGTACCTCCACCGCGGCCATCGAAATGGCCGAGAAGAAGGGCTTTGATACCGGCCTGCGCGCGCGCCATCCGTTCGATCCCGCGCGCACTGTGCCGGTATTCGCGGCCAATTTCGTGCTGATGGAATACGGCGCGGGCGCCATCTTCGGCTGCCCCGGCCACGACGAGCGCGATATGGAATTCGCTCGCAAATATGGTCTGGGCGTCCATTGCGTGGTTGCGCCCGCGCGGGAGGATGCGGCGGCCTTCTGTGCAAAGCTGGAGGCCGGCAACGAAGCCTTCACGGACGACGGCGTCATCGTGAATTCCGATTTCCTGAACGGCCTTGATGTTGATCAAGCGATCCGCGCCGCCATTGCGAAGCTGGAGTCCTTGAAGCTCGGCAAAGGAACCGTTCAATACCGCCTGCGCGACTGGGGTGTTTCACGCCAGCGCTATTGGGGTTGCCCGATCCCGGTGATCCACTGCGCCAAATGCGGGCCGGTGCCGGTGCCCGATCGCGACCTGCCGGTGACGCTGCCCGAAGATGTGACCTTCGATAAACCGGGCAATCCGCTCGAGCGCCATCCCACGTGGAAACATGTGAAGTGCCCAAGCTGCGCCGGCGATGCGGTGCGTGAAACCGACACCTTCGATACCTTTATCGAATCCTCGTGGTACTTCGCGCGCTTCTGCTCGCCGCACGCGACCGACAAGCCGTTCGACAAAGCCGAAGCCATGAAGTGGCTACCGGTGGATCAATATATCGGCGGGGTCGAGCACGCGGTGCTGCATCTGCTGTATTCGCGCTTCTATACCCGCGCCATGTCCGCTTGCGGCTATCTTGATATGCAAGAGCCTTTCGCGGGCATGTTCACCCAAGGCATGGTCTGCCATGAAACCTACCGCACGGCCGATGGCCTGTGGGTGGAGCCGGGCGCCGTGCAGATGGACGGCGATAAAGCGACAGCCAACGGCGTGCCGGTGACCATTGGACGGTCTGAGAAGATGTCCAAGTCTAAGAAGAACACGGTCGATCCGCAGCATATCATCGAGACCTTCGGCGCCGACGCCGCGCGTCTATTCATGCTGTCGGATTCTCCACCCGAGCGCGACCTTGAGTGGACCGATGCCGGCATCGAAGGCGCATGGCGCTATCTCAATCGTCTGTGGCGCATGGCCGTGCAGGCGAGCGCGATTCCCGCGCAAGATGTGCCCTCGGATCTCGATCCGAAGGTCGCGTCCGTGCTGCGCCAAATCCATCGCACCATCGCCTCCGTTGGCGATGATCTCGAGAAATTCCGCTTCAACTCGGCGGTGGCCCGCATCCGCGAACTGACGAACGGGGTTGGAGATATCGACCGCGCGCTGACGGGCGGCGATGCCGTCTTCCGTTTCGGCGTCGGGATCCTCGCGCAGCTGATCAATCCGCTCACCCCGCATATCGCCGAAGAGGTGTGGGAGCTGCTGGGCAATACCACCATCCTCGCCCAAGGCGGGTGGCCGACCCACAATCCGGCCTTCCTGGAAGATGATGTGGTGACGCTCGCCGTTCAGGTCAGCGGGAAACTGCGTGATACCATCACAGTGCCGAAAGCTGCCGACCAGACTGCCTGCATGGAAATTGCCATGGCCTCGCCGGGTGTCCAGCGTCAGCTGGAGGGCAAAACCGTGCGGAAAGTGATTTTCGTGCCGGGCAAAATCCTCAATATCGTGGCATCATAGGCAGATGCGAAACCTGACGGCGGCTGTTCTTTCTTTGACGCTTCTTTCCGGCTGCGGCTTCTCGCCGTTGTACGGCGAGCGCAGCGTGTCCGCCGCGCCGGAAGTCACCGACGCCTTCACGCAGATCGTCATTCGTCCGCTGCCCGACCGTCAGGGCCAGAAACTGCGCCAGGCCCTTCGGGACCAGTTGCAGCCGCGCGGCATAGGCCCGCGACCGATTTATGACCTTGAGGTTCACCTCACCTCGCGCACCGAGGAAATCGGCGTGCGCCTGGACGCCACAAGCTCGCGCGCGAACTATATCCTCGTGGCGAACTTCTTCCTGAACGAAGGCGGCACTCGCCTGATCGGCGACCGCGTCCAGGCGATCGTCAGCTACAATATCCTCGACGAGCAATATGCGACCGTCGCCTCTCAGGCCGACGCCGAGAACCGCGCCATCCGCCGCGTCGGCGAAGACATCAAAACCCGCCTTGCGGTCTATTTCCACCAGCGCGGCGAAAAACCCGTTGCGATGGCAACTCCCTAACTCATGAAGATATCAGGACGCGCTGAGGCGTTTGTCGCCAAGCCCGACCCGAAGATTCGCGCGGTGCTTGTCTATGGTCCGGACATCGGCCTCGTGCGCGAGCGCCTGAACGGCCTGACCAAATCCGTCGCCGGTTCGGTCGACGATCCCTTCCGCGTTATTGAAATCCCGGGCGACGCGCTGCGCGACGATCCGGCGCGGCTGCGCGATGAAGCCTCGGCCATCTCCTTTGGCGGCGGCCGCCGCGTCGTACGTGTACGCGATGCGGGCGATACGCTCGCGGCCTTGTTCGAATCCTTTGACGAAGACGCGGTTGGCGATGCCCTGGTGGTGGTCACGGCGGGCGATCTGAACCCGCGCTCGAAACTCCGCGCCGCCTTTGAGGGCGGCGAGCGGCTGGCCGCATTACCGTGTTATGCCGACAGCGCCGACGTCGTCGAAAGCGTGGCGAAGGACATGCTGCGCACGGCCGGCCTTCAAATTGCGCCCGAGGCCTTGTCGTGGCTGGTCGATCATTTGGGCGGGGACCGCGAACTTTCGCGCCGCGAGCTTGAGAAGCTCATCCTCTATAAAGGCGACAAGGGCACCATCACGGAAGACGATGTGTTCGCCTGCATCGGCGATACGGCAGGGTTCGGCGTCGACGATCTCGTCTATGCGCTCGCGGACGGCGATCAAGCGACGATGCAGCGCGTCTATGGGCGGCTCGTGAACGAGGGCACCTCGCCGATTTCGATCCTCACCATGGTGTCGCGCCACCTCTCGCGACTGCATGAAACGCGCGGGCGCATGAGCGAGGGTAAAAGCGCCGATGGCGCGGTGTCGATGCTGCGCCCGCCGATCTTCTTTAAATTCAAAAATCGTTTCACGAGCCAGGCCAACCGCTGGAGCGAGGCCTTGCTCGCGCGTGGGCTCGAGATCGTCACCGAGGCCGAGATGCAGGCCAAATCCACCGACATGCCGGCCGAAGCGGTGATCGAGCGGGCCTTCATGATGCTGGCGCGCGTCGGGCAATCGGCGCAGCGCCGCTAGCCGCGGACACCTTGCCCAATGGCAAGCGATGGCTCGGCCGGACAGGCGAGCTGCTTCGAGGTCCAGAATTTTTGCCCGGGCGCCGGCGGGTTTAATTCGAACAAGGTGCAGTTCTGCACGTGGATCGTTTCACCGAGCAAAGCTTCGAGCGCCCAGAACGTGCCGCCGTGCGCGGCAATCAGAACAGGGCCCGGGTGGCTGAGCGCTTCGGCGAGGGCGCCATGAACGCGCGCAATAAAGTCGGCGCGTTTTTCGCCGCCCTCGATGGCGCCGCCCGACATCCAGGCGGCGCGCCAATCGCCACCTGAATCCTGCCCTTCGTAAATTCCAAAGCAACATTCCTTGAGCGCGTCGATGGTGACGATAGGCGCGGCGTTGACATTGACGAGTTCGGCCGTGCGGCGCGCCCGCGCGAGGGGACTTGCGCAGATGGTTTTAATGGGCAGCGCCGCGACGGCGGGTGCGAGGTCGCGCGCTTGGCGCATGCCGGCGTCGTTGAGGGCGATGTCGGTATGGCCTTGCATCACGCGGCGGCGATTCCAATCGGTCTCGCCGTGGCGCAGGAAATAAAATGGGATATGCGGCAACATGAGGGAGACCGAAGACGTAGGCGCTTAGTCGTCGTCGTTCAGGTCGCGGCGCTGACCGCCGGTCGACAGGCGATGCACGATGTCGTCGAGCTGCTCGAGACTGCCGTAGGTAAGCGTCACCGTTCCACCGGTGCCGTCGAAGGCAATCGCGACCTTATACCCGGTGGCTTTGGCAAGGCTCTCTTCCAGCGCGGCGGTGTCGGTATCTTTGGGCAACATGCTCGCCGCCGCGCGGCGCTTGCGACCGAAACTTTTGGCGAAGCGTTCGGTCTGGCGCGCGCTCATGCCCTTCTTGACGACCTCGCGCGCAATGTTTTCGGCGCGCGCGATGCCGATGAGCGGACGGGCTTGGCCGGCGGTGATCTTGCCTTCTTCAAGCATCTGCAAGACGCTGAAAGGCAGATTGAGAAGACGCAGTGTGTTGGCGACATGCGCGCGGGACTTGCCGACGATTTCGCCGATACGCTCCTGCGTGTGACCGAATTCTTCCAGCATGCGCTGATAACCGCGCGCTTCTTCGACCGCCGAGAGATCCTGCCGCTGCAGGTTTTCGATCAGCGCGACTTCGAGCGTCTCGGCGTCCGATAGATCGGAGACATGTACGGGGACTTCGTGCACCTGCGCGCGCTGCGCTGCGCGCCAGCGCCGTTCGCCGGCGATAATTTCGTAGTGACCCGGCTTTGCGGCGTCGGGACGGACCAGCAGGGGCTGCAGCACGCCCTTTTCGCGCACCGAGGCGGCAAGTTCGTCCAGCGCCGTCTCATCGAAATGACGGCGCGGCTGATAGGGCGAGGGCGCCAGCAAGTCGACGGACAAGCGGGTGACCGGGCCTGTGCTTGCGGCAACCACCGCCGCCGGCGGAGCAGGGGGCGCGGCGGCAGGGGCCGGGGCGCGCGCGGGCGGGGCGACCGTTTCGCTGCTGCTCGGCTCTTGATCGCCGAACAGGGCGTTCAATCCGCGGCCGAGCCGCTTGGGGCTATCGGCGTTCATGCCGCGGTCCTCTCGTTGGCGGCGTCGCTTTCGCGTTTAAGCACTTCACCGGCAAGATCGAGGTAGGCGCGCGAGCCGCTCGACTTAAGGTCGTAAATCAGGACAGGTTTCCCGTGTGACGGAGCTTCGGAGATTCGCACGTTCCGGGGGATGGTGGTGACATAGACCTTTTGCCCGAAGAACTCGCGCACATCGTTCTCGACCATCACCGACAGCGAGTTGCGCCGGTCCACCATCGTCAGGACGATGCCCTGAAGCTCGAGAGTCGGATTGAAGCTTTTCTTGACCCGTTCAATGGTGCGTACAAGTTGGCTAATCCCTTCTAATGCAAGGAATTCTGCCTGTAGCGGCACGATCACGGCGTCAGCCGCCACCAGCGCGTTCAAGGTCAAAAGACCCAAGGACGGCGGGCAATCAATCAGGATGAAATCCCATTCGTGAGTGTCGAGGGCGAGGCTGTCCTTGAGGCGCGCCTGGCGGTTTTCCATATCCACCAGCTCAAGCTCGGCGCCGGCGAGATCCACGCCCGACGAGACGATGCTGAGGTTAGGAATCGTCGTCGGCGTAATCGCCGCGTTGATGTCGGCGCCGCCGGTGAGCAGGTGATAGGCGTTGACTGTGCGGTGCTTGTTATCGATGCCGAAGCTGGTCGAGGCATTACCTTGCGGATCGAGATCGATGACCAGAACGCGCTTATTTACGGCCGCCATGGCGGTGGCGAGATTGACCGTGGTGGTAGTCTTCCCGACGCCGCCCTTCTGATTCGAAATCGCGATAACCCGCGGACGCCGCGGCTTTTTTTCAGATACGGGAATGGTCTCGGACGTCATCGTCTCGGACACGGCGGACCTCGCGAAGGGTCAAAATGGTTCCTGAGGGATCAGTCAGGCTTTGCTGACGCTCAATTCCCATTGTCCATTGCTTGCACGCCTCCGTCAATTCGCCCTCCACCGCCTGGCCCTTTAAAAACAGGCAAATCGTCGAATCGGTGCGGAACGGCGCGGTCCAGTCCAGGAGTTTGGCGAGCGGCGCGAGTGCTCGGGCGGTGACGACGGCGGCATTAAATGGAGGCACTTTTTCAATCCGCTCGGCATGGACGGTCACCGGGACCCCCGACACCCGGGCGGCTTCCCGCAGGAACGCGCACTTGCGCTGGTCAGACTCCACGAGATGGACACCTGTCGCGCCCATGATCGCGAGCACGAGACCGGGAAACCCGGCCCCTGAACCCACATCCAGTAAATTGGGGGTATCCTGGGGAATGAATCGAAAAAGTTGCGCCGAATCAGTGATATGGCGAGCCCACAAACTGGGGATGGAATCCGGGCTCACCAGGTTGATCCGTGGGTTCCACTTGACCAGGAGGTCTGCGTAGGCGCGCAGCTGATCGACTGTTTCACGTGAAACATTAAAGGTGGTTTGGAAGCTGTCCGGGCCGCCGATGGGTTGTTTCACGTGAAACATTAACCCGCAGCGGCGATATCGGCGTTCCGTTCGCGGCGCACGTGGCGAAGCAAGGCAGTCAGCGCCGCGGGGGTGACGCCGGGGATGCGCGCAGCGGCGCCGAGCGTCGTGGGGCGCCCGGCCTTGAGCTTCTGGCGAACTTCGTTCGACAGGCCCCCGACGGCGTCAATATCGAGATCGTCCGGCAGGCGCAGGGCTTCGTCACGGCGGAACGCCCGGATATCGGCGGTCTGCCGGTCCATATATCCCGCATACCGCGCTTCGATCTCTACCTGCTCAACCACGGCCGCCGGCGCTTCCGGCAAATCGGAAAACAACGAACGCAGGCGTGCGTAGCTTATGTCCGGCATAGCCATCAGCGACAAACCATTGCGGCGCACGCCATCCTGATTGATCAAGAGCCCCCGTTTTTGCAGCTCCGCCGGCGTAAGCGACATCGCAAGCAGCTGACCGCGCAGCGCCTCTAAGGCCGCTTTCTTAGCGCTATAGCGCTTTATTCGCGCCGATCCGACACATCCTGCGGCAATCCCTTTTTCCGTAAGACGGAGGTCGGCGTTATCGGCGCGCAGCTGGAGGCGGTATTCGGCGCGCGAAGTGAACATCCGATAGGGCTCGGTGGTGCCAAGGGTGGTGAGGTCATCGACCATCACGCCAAGATATCCTTCGGCGCGATCAAAGGTGACGGGTGTGGACCGGCCAACCTTGCGCGCCGCATTGAGACCCGCGATCAACCCTTGGGCCGCGGCTTCCTCATAACCGGTCGTCCCATTGATCTGCCCGGCGAAATAGAGGCCAGCGACCTTCCGGGTCTCGAGCGTCGGGTGAAGCTCGCGCGGGTCGACATAGTCGTATTCAATGGCGTAGCCGGCCTGGAGCATGACGGCATGCTCAAGACCGGCGATGGTCTTAAGCAGGGCGAGCTGGACGTCCTCGGGCAGGGAGGTCGATATCCCGTTTGGATAAACGGTATTATCGTCAAGCCCTTCTGGCTCAAGGAAAATTTGGTGCCGGTCGCGGTCCGAAAACCGCACCACCTTGTCCTCGATCGACGGACAATAGCGGGGCCCCGCGCTTTGAATTTGGCCGTTGTACATGGGCGCCCGGCTCTTGTTCGCGAGAATCAGCGCGTGACCGGCCGGGGTCGTATAGGTGACACCGCAATGGACCTGCGGCGTCGTGATCCGGTCGGTCATGAACGAGAACGGCTCGGGCGGCTCATCGCCCGGTTGGAGCTCCAAACCTTTCCAGTCGATGGTCCGTCCGTCGAGCCGCGGGGGCGTTCCGGTCTTAAGGCGTCCTACGCCGAAGGAGAGGCGTTTCAAGGTCGCCGACAAGCCCAGCGCCGGGG
The DNA here is from genome assembly GCA_947473445.1 of Fidelibacterota bacterium. Taxonomy (GTDB): domain Bacteria; phylum Pseudomonadota; class Alphaproteobacteria; order Rhodospirillales; family Rhodospirillaceae; genus SHVO01. The sequence continues at coordinate 13,999 of CANJEU010000011.1, forward strand.
CCTCACCGATGCGGCCCGCAGGGATACGCGCTTCGCCGCGATGGATCAGGCCATTGAGGAATGTGCCTGTGGTCAGCACGACCGCGCCGGCCCGAATTTCTGTCCCATCGGCGAGGACCACGCCGCAAACGGCATAACCATTTGAATCTAATAACAAATCTTCGATGCCGCCGGAGCGGAGCTCAAGATTTTCCTGTTCGGCGAGCAGCGTCTGGACCGCATTTCGATAGAGTTTGCGGTCGGCCTGGGCCCGCGGGCCCCGAACGGCAGGGCCTTTGGATTGATTGAGCATACGAAACTGGATGCCGCCGAGATCGGTGGCGCGGCCCATAATGCCGTCGAGGGCATCGATCTCGCGCACAAGATGGCCTTTGGCCAAGCCGCCGATGGCCGGATTGCAAGACATCTGGCCGATGGTCTCGACCTTATGCGTCACGAGCAAGGTCCGCGCACCTGCACGCGCGGCCGCAGCCGCAGCTTCACAGCCGGCATGGCCGCCGCCCACCACGATTACGTCATATGAAGTACCGCCCCGATTCGGAGACATTGGTACTAATCCCGGGAGTTCTGTGGATAACCGGCGCCCTTATATCGCGGGCAGCCAAATGCGCCCACTAGGTTTTAAGCGATGGGCTTCTCGGGCGGGCGATTTACTTCCCGATGCAAAAATCACGGAAAACGACGTCGAGGATTTCATCGACGTCGACCCGGCCGGTGAGCCGGCCCAGGGCCCGGGCAGCGAGTCGCAGGTCCTCGGCCGCAAGTTCAGGCAGCGGGGCAGCTTTCGCCCGATCGAGACTATCGCGGCACTCCTCCAGCGCGACTCGGTGGCGCGCCCGGCTGAGCGGCGCGCCGGTTCCCGCGTCGCTTTCCTCGCGCACGCGCGTTTCAAGGGCCCTGAGAAATTCCGCGACGCCAAATCCAGTCTTCACCGAGATAAAGTGCAATCCATCGCGTTCATCGAAGCTTTTCGCGTCACGGATCAGATCGGCTTTATTCACGACCGCGAGCGTCTTGGCATCACGCAGAGCGTGCGTCGCCGCGTCAAGCAGCGGAAACTGCGCGCCGTCGAACAGCGCGATTTTGAGATCGGCCTCACGCGCCCGTTTGCGCGCACGCCGGATGCCCTCATCTTCGATCGCATCTCCCGCGTCGCGCAATCCCGCGGTGTCGGCAATCGTAACCGCGTATCCGCCAAGGTCGAGATGAACTTCGATCACATCGCGCGTGGTGCCGGGAGTGTCCGATACAATGGCGGCGTCCCGGCGCACAAGCGCGTTGAGGAGGCTGGACTTGCCGGCGTTGGGCGGTCCGATGATCGCAACGTGCACGCCTTCACGGGTCCGCTCGCCGCGCTGATTATCATCGAGATGCCTTGAGATGTCGGCGCGCAAATCGGTCACCTCATCCCAGAGGCGCGTCGCGATATTCTGCGGCAAATCCTCGTCTGGAAAATCGATCACCGCCTCGAGGTGCGCAAGCGCCTGCACCAAGCGATGGCGCCAATCATCGTAGAGTTCCTTCAGCGCCCCGCCCATTTGCCGCAGCGCCTGACGTTGTTGCGCGCGGGTTTCCGCGTCGATCAGATCGGCGAGGGCCTCGGCTTGCGTGAGGTCGAGCTTTCCGTGTTCGAATGCGCGCCGCGTGAACTCGCCGGCTTCGGCGGGACGTACACCAGGGAGCGCGCAAAGCGTATCTGACAGATGGGCAATGACAGCGCGACCGCCGTGGATGTGCAGCTCGGCCACATCTTCGCCGGTAAAACTGTGCGGCGCTGGAAACCAAAGAACGAGGCCGTCGTCGATGAGCGTACCGGCGGCGTCATGGAATTTTGCGCGCATCGCGCGGCGCGGCACCGGTGCGGCGCAACCGAGCGCTGTGATCGCGCGCGCCGCGTCCGGGCCTGAGACACGCACGACGGCGATGCCCGCGCGCCCCGGAGCCGAGGCCAGCGCGAAGATCGTCGCGGCGGTCATCTCTCCTTAGACATTCCCGAGAATTGCCCCC
>CANJEU010000012.1 GCA_947473445.1 Fidelibacterota bacterium
CGCGCAACGGCTATCCTGAGGATACCTGGTGGTCATTTTCCTACTCACCATTGCGCGACGAGACCGGCGCTGTCGCGGGCCTGCTGAAGGTGACCTCCGATGCTACACCGCGCGTGCTGGCCGAGCGGCGCCTGGCGGCCGAGCGTGAGCGCCAGAGGCTCGCGCTCCAGCAGATGCCCGGCTTCGTCGCTCTGCATTCCGGCCCCGATCATCGGTACGAGTATGTGAACGATGCCTTCGTAGAGATCGCCGGCGCGCGCAGTTTCCTCGGCCGCTCATTGCGCGAGGTGTTTCCCGAACTTGCGGGGCAGGGCTTCTATGAGTTGATCGACCGCGTCTACGCAACGGGCGAGTCCTTCGCGAGCCGCGCGATGCCCATCAAGCTCCACCGTGCGGACGGCGAGCGCTTCATCGACCTCATCTACGAGCCAATACGCGACGACGATAAGAAGGTCGCCGGGATCTTTGTCGGCGGTTATGACGTCACCGAGCGGTGCCGGGCCGAGGCCCGCGTGCGCGGTGTTCTCGACGGGATGGACGAGGGGTTCGTGCTTCTCGACCCCGATTTTCGCATCCTTGAGATCAACGCCGAAGGGCTGCGTCTGGAGAAGCGCCCAAAATCGGAGATCGTCGGCAAGGTCCACTGGTCCGTCAGACCCAATGCCGAAGACACCGATCTCAGTCGGAAATTGAAACAATCCATGGCGGAACGCGCGCCGGGCGATTTTGAAAACCGTTATGTCTGGCCCGATGGGCGCGAAGGCTATTTCAAAGTCAGGTGGTTTCCGACCGGCGATGGGTTGGCGATCTTCTACCGCGATGCCACCGAGCGCGTTAAAGCCGAGGCCGCCTTGCGCGAGATGGAAGAGCGTCTTCGCCTCGCCACCGATAGTGCCGAGATCGGTTACTGGGATGTCGACTCCATCAATGATGCTCTGGTCTGGCCGTCGCGCGTCAAAGCCATGTTCGGCATTTCTCCCGCTGCGCCTGTCAGTATGCGCGACTTCTATAAGGGCATTCATCCCGATGACGCACCCGCGACCGTCACCGCTTATGAGGCGGCTACCGACCCGGCGCGCCGCGCCCTCTATGATGTTGAATTTCGCACCATCGGTAAGGAAGACGGGCTCATTCGCTGGGTCGCCGCCCGCGGCCGCGGCGTGTTCGACGGGCAGGGGCGCTGTGTGCGCGTTGTCGCCACCGCGCTCGATATCTCGCGCCAGAAGGCTGCCGGCGCGGCGCTCGCGGAAAGCCAAGCCCGCTACCGCACGCTGTTCGATGCTATCGAAGCGGGGTTCTGCGTCGTCGAAGTCGATCTGGCCTCGCCGGACGGCCGCATTGACTACCGCGTCGTCGAGGCCAACCCCGCCTTCTACCGTCAGACCGGCTTTTCCGAGCAGATCTTCGGTCAGTGGCTTCGCAAGGCCGTGCCCGGGTTAGAGGAACACTGGTACGAGATTTATGGCCGTGTCGCGCGCACCGGCGAGCCCGAACGGTTCGAGCAGGGCTCGAGCGCACTCGGACGCTGGTTCGACGTGTACGCGTTTCGCACCAATGAAGCGGGCGCGCCGCGGGTCGGCATTCTATTCAACGACGTTTCCGCTCGGCGCGAGGCCGAGGGGCGCCTACGGGAGCTGAACGAGACTCTCGAAGCGCGCGTGCGCCAGCGCACCGCCGATCTCGAGGCGGCGCACGAGCAACTGCGCCAGAGCCAGAAGCTCGAAGCCATGGGAAGTCTCACCGGTGGTGTGGCGCACGACTTCAACAACTTGCTCACGCCCATCGTCGGCGTGCTCGACATGCTCCAGCGCCGGGGCCTCGGTGGCGAACGCGAGCAGCGCTTCATCGCCGGCGCGATGCAGTCGGCCGAACGCGCCAAGACCCTCGTTCAACGCCTGCTCGCCTTTGCGCGCCGGCAGCCGCTGCAGCCGGTCGCGGTCGATCTCGGCCTTCTCGTGACGAACATGGCCGGTCTGGTCTCGACGACCACCGGCCCCCAAATCAAAACCGTTGTCGACATCGCGAGCGGCTTGCCCCCCGCGAAGGCCGATCCCAACCAGCTTGAGATGGCGCTCCTGAACCTTGCCGTGAATGCGCGCGACGCCATGCCCGATGGTGGTACCCTGCGGATCAGCACCTCCGCTCACGTGCTGACGGCCGGCGAAGTCCAAGGCCTGCCGGCGGGGTCTTACCTGCGTCTTTCCGTCGCCGACAGCGGTGTCGGCATGGACGCGGCGACCATCGCCCGCGCGGTCGAGCCGTTCTTTTCCACCAAGGGCGTGGGCAAAGGTACCGGTCTCGGGCTCTCGATGGTTCATGGCCTGGCTTCGCAGCTCGGCGGCGCGCTCACGATCACCAGCAACATCGGCCTCGGGACGAACGTTGAACTGTGGCTGCCGCAGACCGACGACGCCCCGGAAGTCGCCGCCGTCGCTGCCGCGCAAGAACCCTCGGGCAGATCAGGCACCGCCTTGCTGGTTGACGACGAGGACTTCGTCCGTCTTACCACCGCCGATATGCTCGGCGATCTTGGTTATCGTGTGATCGAGGCCGCCTCGGCCGAGGACGCGCTCGCCCTCATTGCCGCGGGCACAGCCTTTGATCTGCTCGTCACCGATCACCTGATGCCCGGCATGACCGGCACCCAGCTCGCCCGCGCCGCGCGTGAACGCCGCGCGTCCCTTCCCGTGCTCATCGTCTCGGGCTACGCCGACGTCGAAGGCATCGCCCCCGATCTCCCCAGGCTGACAAAACCCTTCCGCAACTCCGACCTCGCCGCCAGCCTCGCATCGCTGCTGCAAACGAACTGAGGCTGGGCTCGGAGCGCGGTTGCTTTTAGTTTTTTGTCATTACCGGGCTTGTCCCGGTAATCCAGGATTACGAAGCGCGATCTATGCGGCGAGTACTTGATGTATCGGCATGATCGAGCATCGACACCCTGGATGCCAAGAACAAGCCTTGGCATGACAGCGAGGGTACGCGATGCCGTGCGCCTAAGCTGGGCACAGTAGGCGTGACCCGGGCGCGATCAGAGATCCTCGCCGCGCGTCATGCCTTCTTTCGCCCCACAAACGGCACCGCCAGCAACGACAGCGCCACCAGCGCGCCCAGCAGCAGCCACGCGTCATTGAAGCTCATCGTTGCCGCCGCGCGCTGCACCAGCGGCGCCACCATTTGCCGCGTGGTCTCATCGATGGGAGCAAGTGCCGCGCCGGTGAAGCGCTCCAATGGCAACCCGACAAACGCGGCCGTCGCGCGGTCGCCCGCTTGCAGCTTGGCGATGATCGCTTCGGCATGTCCTGCCGTGCGCGTCTCCATGATGGTGTCGATCACCGCAAGCCCCACCGCGCCCCCGATGTTCCGCATGAGATTGAAAAGGCTCGAGGCCTGCGGCACCTGCGCGGGCGCAAGCTGGCCGAGCGCAAGCCGCGTGATGGGCAGCAGACACAGCAACAGCGCGACACCGCGCAGCACCTGGGGAATGAAATGTTCATCGAAGTCCCACGCCGGCGTTGAAAAGCCGTTCATGATCAGCCCCGCGGCAAACAGGCCAAAACCCACAACCGTCATGGGTTTGGGGGCCCAGCGCTGCTCCAGAAACGCGGCGACCGGCGCGGTGATCAGTTGCGCCGCGCTCGTCACCATCATGATCGTGCCGATGGCCAGCGGTCCGTGATCGCGGATCAGGCCCAAGAACACGGGCATCAGATACACCGACCCGAACAACGCCATGCCCAGCACGAAGCTGAACCACGCGCCGATGGCAAAATCGCGGCTGGCAAACGCGCGAATTTCCACAAGCGGTTCGGCTGCGGCGAGGGACCGCGCGATCAGCCCAACGCCGCTGGCCAGACTCACCCCAAGCAACGCAAGCGCGCCAAGGCTCGTCCATCCGAGGCGCGGGGATTCTTTGAGGGTCAGCTCGAGAGTTACAAGGAAAATCACGGCCAGCGCGAGCGATAGGACGTCGGTGCGCGCAAGACTCCTCCAGTCGGGCGCATCGATCCGCACCCACCCGGCCACGACGGCGGCCGCGATCAGGCCCGGTCCCACATTGATCAGGAACAGCCAGTGCCAGGACAGATGCTCGGTGATCCAGCCGCCGACAAAGGGGCCCAGCGTCGGCGCCAGCATCGCGAAGCTGCCTGCGATAGCGGTCGCGCGCGTTTGCCGGTCTTCGGGGAACATCAGGAACACGGCCGAGAAAACCGTCGGGATCAAGACCCCGCCGAACAAACCTTGCACGACGCGCGCGGCGAAAAGCATCTCATAGCTGCTCGCGGCGGCGCAGGCGCAACTCGCGGCCACAAAACCGATCAGCCCGGCGGTGAACAACCAACGCGTGGACATAGCGCGCGCAAGACGACCGCTGGCCGCAATCGCGACAATCTCGGCGATCAGATACGTGGTCTGCAAATAACTCAGACGGTTCTGAGGAATTTGCAGGTCGGCCTGAATATCGATCAGCGAGCTCGCGACGATCTGGATGTCGAGAATTGCAAGAAACATCCCCACGCACATAGCTAGAAAGCCCAAATACGTCGGCAATCCAGGCGTCGGCGGTGATGATGTGCTTTGTTGGTACGGCATCATACTAAGGGCCAGGTGAGTTCGCGCGCCGCGCATCATGCCGTGAATATCCGGCATGCGCGGCTTTATTTGTCGCGCAAGAAAACGTCGATTTCGATTTCGACGTGAAACGGATGTTGTCTGCAAGTCCGGTTTGCGTAGAATGGTTCAACGCACACGTACGGGAAGTGGGGAGATGTGCGGCTGCTATCGGCTAAGGGGTTGGGAGGCCTTCTAAGCCCGCACGAATAGCAGTCACGATCCGAGACGAATGAAGGGTCGGTCCGGCATTCCTCTCCCATGTCCTCATCTCGCGCGTGATCATATCATCCTGGGGAGGACTTATGTCCATCATCACACCAAATTCATGCCGTTTCGCATTCCTGACCACCGTCAGCGTCGCCGCGGTGCTCGCAAGTTCACCCGCCGCGCACGCGCAAACGGCGCAGCAAGCCCAGGCGCCCGCCGCGGTTGACGAAATTGTCGTCACCGGCACGCGCGTCGTGCGTGATGGTTACGAAGCTCCCACCCCGGTCTCGGTGCTCGGCGCCGAAGAACTGAATGCCATGGCGGTCACCAATATCGCCGACGCCGTCAACCGCCTGCCCACGTTTGGCGCCGGTCTTACCTCGCGCAACACCTCCGGCAGCGTCTCGGGCGGCATCGGCGGTCTCAACCTCTTGAACCTGCGCAGCCTCGGCGCGACGCGCACCCTCGTGCTGCTCGACGGCCGGCGCGTCGTCGGCGCCAACGTCGGCGGCAACAGCGGCTCGGCGGTCGATATCAACGGTTTCCCGAACGGCCTCATCAGCCGCGTCGACGTGGTCACCGGCGGCGCCTCGGCCGCTTACGGCTCGGACGCCGTGGCCGGCGTCGTCAACTTCGTCGTCGACAAAGAATTCATCGGCGTCAAAGGCAGCATCGACGGCGGCATCACGACCTACGGCGACGACGAGCAATACCGCGTCTCGCTGTCCGCCGGCACGTCCTTCGCCAATGGCCGCGGCCATGTGCTGCTCAGCGGCGAACACGCTTATGAATCCGGCATCAAGGGCCAGCCGCGTAAGTGGTCCGACCGCACTTTCGTCGCCATGAACAATCCGAACTACACCGCCACCAACGGCCAGCCGCAGATCCTCGCGCTCGAGGATAGCGCCTTCGGTACGGCTACAGGCGGCGGCCTGATCCTCTCCTGTGCCGGATTCCCAGGAACTGCGTGCCCCTTGCGCGGAACGCAGTTCCTGCAAGGCGGTACACCCGCGCCGTTCCGTTTCGGCCTTGTCAGCGGCAACACGATGTCGGGCGGCGACTTTGAAATGTCGCGTGTCGACAAATCCTCCATTGCCCTCGCGCAGGAACTCGAACGCGAAAACATCTTCACCCGCGTCAGTTACGATATCGCCGACAACGTGACCGTCTTCGCCGACTGGATCTGGGGATTCTCCGAAGCCTACAACCCCGGCGCGACGTCAAACTTCAACGGCGGCGGGCTCAACATCCGCATCGACAATCCGTTCATCCCGGCGTCTATCCGCTCGCAGATGGCCTCCATCGGTATCACCCAGTTCACCATGGGCAATACCAACCAGTACGATATGCCGCTGCTGCAATCGCTCAACGCGCGCACCTTCCGCAGCTATGTGGCGGGCGTTGAAGGCACGTTCGATGCCTTCGGCGGGCCGTGGAACTGGGATGCGTCCTTCGCCAAAAGCACCAATCATCTCTCCTTCCGCTCGCCCGGCAATCGCATCAATGCGAACTATCTGCGCGCCATCGATGCTGTCACGGACGCCGCCGGGCGCACCGTCTGCCGCGTCAATGCCGATGCCGATCCGCTCAACGACGCCCCGGCCTGCATCCCGTACAATCCCATGGGCATCGGCGTGAACGCCGATAATCCTTACGTCTATGGCACCGGTTACGGCCTGACCAAACTCGGTCAGGAAGTCTGGGCCGTGAACTTCAACGGCGAGCCGTTCTCCACCTGGGCCGGCCCCGTATCGCTCGCTGTCGGCGGTGAGCGCCGCAAGGAAAGCATGGTGGGCATCGCCAGCGCGCTCGATCTTGCGGCGGCCTACTTCGCAGGCAACTTCGGCGCCTCCACCGGCAGCTTTAATGTGGCGGAAGGTTATCTCGAAACCGTCGTGCCGCTCGCCAAGGATGCCGAATGGGCGAAGTCTCTCGACCTCAACGCCGCCGTCCGCTTCACCGACTATTCCACCTCGGGCTTTGTCGTCACCTGGAAGGCCGGCGCCACCTTCTCGCCCATCGATGACCTCACCTTCCGCGGCACGGTGTCGCGCGACATTCGCGCGCCGAACGTCGGCGATCTCTATACGTCCGACCGTCCCGGCACCGGCACCGTCATCGATCCGCGTAACGGCGCCTCGTCGTTCATCGTCACCTCGGTGCGCGGCAATCGCACGCTCACGCCGGAAAAGGCCGACGCCATCGGCGTCGGCGCCGTGCTGACGCCCACGTTCCTGCCGGGCTTCGCCGCTTCGGTCGACTACTACGATATCAATATCAAGGACGCCATCGCCGCCCTCAGCTCGCAGAACTACGTCGATCGCTGCCACAACGGCACCGCGCCGCAGCTCTGCCCGTTCGTGACGCGCGATGCCGCCGGCAACATCACCTTCGTCGCGGTGGTGCCGGCCAACATCCTCTCGCAAAGCACACGCGGGATGGATATCGAAGCGTCCTACACACTACCGCTCGCGAGCATGATGGAGGCGTGGGACGGTGAACTGCGCCTGCGCGGCCTCGCGACGAAAGTGTTCTCGCTCAAGACGGTCGACAGCCTCGGCACCATCGAAGGCGCGGGCATCCAGGCCGACGGCGGCGTCATCGGTCTCGGCAGCGCGCTGTCGGCGCCGAAGTTCCGCTACCTGATGTCGGCCACCTATGACGGTGGCCCGTTCAGCGCTACCTTCACCATGCGCGGCATCGGTAAGGGCGTGTTCAATACCTCCTTCATCACCTGCACCACCGGTTGCCCGGCGGCAACGGCGGCCAATCCCACCATCAACATCAACTACGTACCGTCGATCACCTACTTCGATCTCGCGCTCGACTATGGCTTCATGGACTACACCATCGAAACCTACTTCACCGCCGAGAATCTCTTCGATAAAGATCCGCCCTTCATCGTCGGCACCCGCGGCGCGGGCTTCTACGCCGGCCAGGGCAACACCGGTCTTTACGACCGTCTCGGCCGCACCTTCCGCGCGGGCGTCCGCTTCCGCATGTAATTTGCGCTAACATGCAAATGAGAAGGGCGGGGATTTCAGTCCCCGCCCTTTTTCGTTAGTGTTGCGGGAATTCAATTCAACAGAGAGTCCACATGCCACATATCGTCGTGAAGATGTTCCCCGGCCGCACCCCCGCACAGAAGAGCGAGCTCGCCGAGGCCCTCGCCAAAACCATGATGGCGACACTGGGCGTGCCCGAGTCCGCCTGCTCCGTGGCCGTCGAGGACGTCGAAAAAGCCGATTGGATGGACACCGTCGCCAAACCCGAGATCGCTGGAAAACCGGCGGCCGTCTTCAAGAAACCGGGTTACGAGATCGCCTAGCGGCACCGGTTACGCAATCGCGCAACGTCCCCCGGAACATTTCCCCGCAAGACGCCTTTGCTTCTGGACATAACATTGACGCGAGACGCGCGAGCGACGCGCGTCCGCGCACGCTCCAGTTCAAAGGGACATCTCATGAAGTTCGTTACTGCCGTTCTCGCGATCACGTTCACGGCCGGCGTCACGGCCACGGCGCAGGCCGACACCGCATCGGCGGCGTTGAAGGATGTGCAAGGCAAAGACCTCGGTACTGTGGAACTCTCCGAAACAGCTTCAGGGACTCTTGCAGTGAAGCTTACTGTCATGGGTCTTCCCGCCGGGAGCCGCGCCTTCCATATCCACGAGAAGGGGGTCTGCGACGCGGCCGGCAAATTCGAATCCGCCGGCGCTCATCTTGCCGGCGGTAAGAGTCACGGTGTGCACAATGCCGCCGGTCCCCACACCGGCGATCTCCCGAATATTGTAGTCGGCAAGGACGGTGCGACGACGTACGAAACCTTCCTGGCCGGCGCGGGCAAAGGCCCCTGGCTCACGGCCGCGAATGTTTTTGATGCCGATGGCGCCGCCGTGGTCATTCACGCCGGACCCGACGACTACCGCAGCCAGCCGGCCGGGAATGCCGGCGACCGCATCGCCTGCGGTGTCCTCAGTAAGAAGTAGCTAGAAGACGACTTTTTCTCGTCACCCTGGGCGAAAGCCCAGGGTCCAGGGCTGCCCATCTGCTCCATCGTCCGGTGTGAAAAAAAGCCCATTTCTGAGCGGCGCGATTTCCCCGATACTCTCCTCACATCTCAACGGGGAAGGGGAAACATCCCATGATCGGCTACGTCTGCATCGGCACCAACGATCTCGACCGGGCGGTCGCGTTCTACGGCGATCTGCTCAGCATTCTCGGCGCCGAGGTCACCTATAAGGGCGACCGCGGCGTAGGTTGGGGTACGGCCCCGGATAAGGCGATGCTCAGCGTCGTCAAGCCGTTCGATGAAAAGCCGGCCACTGTCGGCAACGGCGTGATGGTCTCCCTGGCCGCGCCCACGCCCGATCATGTGAAGGCCCTGCATGCCAAATGTGTCGCCCTTGGCGGCACCTGCGAAGGCCCCCCGGGCGACCGCGGCAACAATTTCTACGCTGCCTACTTCCGCGATCTCGATGGCAACAAGCTCAGCGCGTTCTGCACGACCTAGTACCTCCCCGCGTCGCCAAGGATCCTATGCGTCGCCAATATAAAGTCGTCGATGTCTTTTCCGATCAGCCTCTGCGCGGCAACCCGTGTGCCGTGATCCTTGATGCGCAGGGGCTGACGACGGACGATATGCAGCGCATCGCGGCATGGACCAACCTGTCCGAGACGACGTTCCTGCTGCCGCCGACCGATCCCACGGCGAACTATACCTTGCGCATCTTCACCCCGCGCAGCGAGCTTCCCTTCGCCGGTCACCCCACCCTCGGCAGCGCCTATGCCGCGGTCGAGGCGGGCAAGGCCGCGCCGAAGGACGGCCTGCTAGTGCAGGAATGCAAGGTGGGTCTCATTAATGTGCGCGTCGCGGGCGCGCGGATCACGCTCGAACTTCCCACCGCCCAAATTACGCCCATCACAGCAATCGATGTCGATGAACTCGATGCCGTGCTCGGCCGCCAGGTTTTGCGTGCGGCGATGCCGGCCGTCGTGAACGTTGGGCCGCGCTGGCTGATCGCGGAACTTCCGAGCGCTGAAGATGTCATTGCCGTCACGCCCGACCTTGTGCGGCTGGAAAAACTCGAACGCCGCGTGGGCGCCTCGGGTCTGACTATCTTCGGCAAACACGCCGCGGGCGAGATCGCCATCGAAGTCCGCTCCTTCGCTCCGCAGGATGCGATCCCCGAAGATCCCGTCTGCGGCAGCGGCAACGGCAGTGTCGCCGCTTTCATCTGGGCCGCACGGCCCGTCACGGGCGGCTTGCGCTATGCCGCCGCGCAGGGGCGCTGCGTCGGCCGCGATGGCCGCATCGACGTCGTCATCGACGCCGGCGGAAAGATCGTTCTCGGGGGCGCGTGCGTAACCACCGTCGACGGCACGTTGCTGTTTTGACATCTTCGCGGAGGGCGGATGCCTGAACTCGCACCGGCCGCAGGCGTTACACTCGTGGACCCGATCACTTGGATTGGGCAAAGAGGTATTAATCGTGTGCAAAGTCTCATTGCCTGACAGCGGACGCGAGCGCTACGGTCGGGAATGAACGCGCCCTTTCCGCCGCCCGTCTATAAGGCCCCCCGCACCGGCGATGCCGAAGTAGACGAGAGGGTAGCCTCGCCGCAGGCGCACGACCTGCAGTGGCTCGCGGACCTTCTGGATTCACGCTGGCGCATCCCCGGCACGTCGTGGCGCTTTGGCGTAGATGCGATCGCTGGGCTCGTGCCAGGCGCGGGCGATCTCGTGGCCGGTCTCGCGGGCCTCTATATTATTTCAGCGGCCGCACGGGCGGGCGTGCCGCGGCATGTGATCGTGCGCATGGTTGGTAACATTGCCCTCGATACCGTGGTCGGCAGCGTTCCCATTCTCGGGAGCATCTTCGACATTGCCTTCAAATCGAACCAGCGCAACCTGCGCCTCTATGCAAAACACGCACGGCCCAAGGCGGATCCCTCCTCGGACCCGCCTTAGGCTGAGGCTTTTAATGCTGCGCGTGCGCGCGCTTGGCTGATTTTTCGGCCTGCGCGGCCGCCGTCGCATTCTTCACGTCTTGTTCTTCTTCCGGCGGCGGAAGCATGGCGTTCATGCCAAGCGACTTGATCCACAATTCGCGGCCCCAGCCTTTGGAATGATAGAGGTGTTCATCTTCCTCATCTTCCACGGCGTCGTAGGCGGCCATGAGCGCCGCTTTCACCTCTTCATCCGCATCCGTCAAGCCGCGGGCGCATTCACCGATCAGGCTCCAGTTCGCATGATCCTTCGTTTCGGCCAGAACCACACAGTCGCAGGCTACAAGTTCGGCCGCCGCCGGATCGCCGCCGGCCAACGCCATCTTCATGGCGACGACCAACGCGCTTCCCGTATGTTCGACGATTTTGCAGCCCGGGGTCATCTCGCCCGGGTCCAGGCCGATCGCGGCAAGGGTGCTTTCAAGAACCTTCACATGGTTGAGGGTCTGCTCCAGGTAGCCCGTCCACTCTTCGCGCAGTTCATTGTCCAGCACGCACTCCAGCGCCGTGCGGTACACAAGCACACCGCCCTTTTCATGCTGGAAAGACTGCAGCAGCAATTCTTTCAACTGGGTCGAGATCATTTTCTAAGTCCTATTCTTGCGAGGTCTGCCTAAACGCGCGGCGGATCGGTCTCGCGTTCAAAATGGCGATGCTTGGCAAGGGCGGCGATGAAGAGGGAAATGTCGGTTTCATCATCGCCCGCACGCAGGAGGCCCGGGTCCTCTTCGTCGGGAATGCCGGCAGCCGCGAGCAGGCTGACGCCGGCTCCCATCAGCAGGATCGGTTTGCAATGGCGGTACTGATCCTTAAGGAACTCCAAAGCATGGCCGCTCTTTGACAGCTCCGCCGCGGCGCCGTCGCCGCCCAGGATGATCAGCGCGTCCCACACCGCTGAAGGCGCGGCTTCCATGGAGATTTCGATATCCAAGGCATCGCCGGTCGCGCTCTCCACTTGGCCAAGCTTCACGCCCACGAAGCGCGGGACGGCGCCTTGATCGAGAAGCGCTTTATGCACCGCCTGCGCCGCGGCGCCGTCAACCCCGTTGCCCACGAGCACCGCAATACGCCGCGTCTTGATCCCTTCCGTGCCGGGACGCGCGAACAACGAGAGTGCCGGCGACGTGGTTACTTCCGGCTTCGGGCTGCGCTTGAGCGCTTTGGGCAGCGGATCGGGCAGGGATGTCATTCCCAGGCCGTCTGCGACCGCTTGCGCCAATTCCTCGGCGACGTTGCGCAACTGCGCGACGACCCGCTCACGGATCCCGCGTACCTGCACCTTCGTCAATTCGAAGCGATAGGCCCGAATGATGTGCAGCTTCTCGATATCGGTCTGGCTGTTCCAGAACAGCGTGGCTTGATTGTAGTGCTCGGCGAAACGCTCCGGCTTGCCCCGGACCTTGTCGGAATCAGGTTCCACCGGCGCTTGCGTGGCGGATGTGAATCCCATCTTTCCCGCCTGGAACGGACAGCCCCCGGCAAGCGAGTTGGGCTCGTAAGCAACACGGCCGCGATGGATCGCCTGACGATGCATGCCGTCGCGCTGGTTGTTATGGGCTTGGGCAACCGGGGAGTTGATCGGAATCTCGTGGAAGTTTGGCCCGCCGAGGCGCGAAATCTGCGTATCGACGTAAGAATGAATACGTCCACCTAGCAGCGGGTCGTTGCTGAAATCAAGCCCGGGAACCACGTGCGCCGCACAGAAGGCGACCTGTTCGGTCTCGGCGAAGAAGTTGTCGGGATTGCGCGTCAGCACCATGCGCCCAATAGCCTGCACCGGCACCAATTCCTCGGGCACAATCTTGGTCGCGTCCAAAACGTCGAACGAGAATGCCTCGGCGTCTTCATCGGTAAATACCTGGATGCCCAACTCCCATTCCGGGTAGGCGCCAGCTTCGATGGCTTCCCAAAGATCACGGCGATGGAAGTCAGAATCCGCGCCGGAAATTTTCACGGCCTCATCCCAGGCCAGCGAGTGCGTACCTGCAAGCGGGGTCCAGTGGAACTTCACGAAGCGCGCGGTGCCGTCGGCGGCGACAAACCGGAACGAGTGGACGCCGAAACCTTGCATCATGCGGTAGCTGCGCGGAATGGCGCGATCCGACATCACCCACATCAACATGTGCGTGGATTCGGGCATCAGCGACACGAAGTCCCAGAAGGTGTCGTGGGCGGAGGCGGCCTGCGGCATGCCGTGGTGGGGCTCGGGTTTCACCGCATGAATCAGGTCGGGGAACTTCATCGCATCCTGGATGAAGAACACCGGAATATTATTGCCCACCAGGTCCCACACGCCTTCATCGGTGTAGAACTTCACGGCGAAGCCGCGGGCATCGCGCGCGGTGTCGGTCGAGCCGCGCTCGCCCGCAACGGTCGAGAAGCGTACAAACACCGGCGTGCGTTTACCGGCTTCGGCGAAAATTGAAGCGCGGGTGATATCACTCAACGGCTCATAGCATTCGAAGAAGCCGTGCGCTCCCGACCCACGGGCATGCACGACGCGCTCGGGAATACGCTCATGATCGAAGTGCGTAATTTTCTCGCGCATGATGAAATCTTCGAGCAGCGTCGGCCCGCGCAGGCCCGCTTTGAGCGTGTTCTGGTTGTCGCCAATGGGCACGCCCTGGTTCGTCGTCAAAACCCGATCGGCAGAGTCCACACGCACGCGGTCCAAGGGGCCGTTGGACGGATTGAGGCTGACCTGCGGATTGCCGCTGCCAACCTTCGGCGACGCGTTCGGTTCCGAAAGGGTGCTTCCCGTTACCATTGGATGAGCCGGTTTGGCGGTCTGCCCGGGTACGGCGCCGTTCTTGCCGAACTCAGAGGGTTTGGCGGCGTTGGCCGGGAAGGCCGAAACGAGCTTCTCGGTGGCGGCGGCCTTCGCTGTCGCCGCGTCCGTCACAGTCGCCGATTTGCGCGCCGGGGCACTTGCCGTTGATTTTGCCGACGACTTCGCAGGACCTTCCGCCTCGGACGCCACAGGCTTTCCGGCCTTAGCAGGCGGTCTCTGATCAGCTTTGGAAGATTTTGCGTTCGTCGGGGTTTTGGCTTTGGCCACGGGGTGTTCTCCACGGAAAATATGGTCGCGAACCAGCGCAGCGGGACGGCGCGGCCGTTCGCGGGCAATGGCAAGGGATCTGAAGAGCCGGCGCTTCGCAGCACCGCAAAGGGCTAACCGGTCCGCTTTGGAAAGGTTCCAATGAGCCGGGCAATTAACCGCGGGACTTCACAAGCCGCGCGGGCGACTCGCTGATGCACAAGTCCGATTTTTTGAATCATTAAATTTGCAAGTCGCGCGAAAATCGCTCGACGAAAAATCGGGGGAGGGCGCATCATAATGCGCGCACCTAGGATAAGCGCACGCTCTTTGAAATTGTGAATCCCCCGAAAGTCAGGCGCTGGACGCCAACGGTTCTCCACGCGTAACGCGCAAGATGTCGCAACATGTCGCAACATGTCGCAAAACCCGAAAATCGATCTAAGTCGCTGACAGCGCGATGAAAATCGGAACATGTCGCATGTCGCAGATGTCGCACGAAGTGGGCGCGCCCGCGTCCTTCGCCGCTCAGTCGGCGCGCGGCGCACCCTTCTTGCGGATCTCGCTCACCAGCACACCGACGATGACAAGTGCCCCGCCCATCCAACCCAGAACGCCAAGGCGTTCGCCCGCGATCAGTCCGATGGTCGCCGCCCATACGGGCTCGGTCGCATAGATGATGGTGGCGCGTGCGGGGCTGACGAACTTTTGCGCCCAGTTCATGGTCAACTGGATGATCGAGCTCGCAAGGCCCAGCGCCGCGGCCATCCCGAGCAGTTGCCACGGAATCTCGGGCGGGGGCGTTTCCCCAAAGATCGGCATCAAGGTGAAGGCCAGGATGGAAGTCACGGCCAGCTGAATGGCCGTCACGCGGCGCGCATCGACGTTCGGCGCGAAATATCCGATGAGGATGATTTCCACGGCAAAGACAAAGGCGCTCGCAAGCGTGATCAGTTCGCCCCAGCCGATTTGCTCGATGCCGCCGCCGTCGGTGCCGATCAGCACCATCCCGGCGAAGGCCAGCCCCGCGCCCGCCCAGATCGCAAGGCTGGGGGGACGGCGCAGCAGCACCCACTGCATCAGCGGCACGATGGGGACGTAAAGCGCCGTGATGAAAGCTGACTGCGAACTCAGGACATGGCGTAAGCCTTCCGATTGCAGCGTATAGCCCGCGCAAATCGCAATCCCGATGGCGGTTCCGGCGATGAGTTCGGTGCGCGTCGTCTTGCGAAGGCTCTTGCCGGCGACAGCTAGTCCAATGACGGCGGCGATCGCAAAGCGCAGGCCCACGAAGAAGAAGGGCCCGCTCATGGTCATCGCATATTGGACGGCCAGGAACGTCGCGCCCCACACCATCGTGACGGCCAAAAGCGCCGCCTCAGCTCTTAAATGCAAAGAAGGTCCCCCTACGCGCGCGCCGGCGCCCGCGAAAATTAGATCAGATATATTTCGCGAACCGGCTCTCGCCCACCCTCGAACGTCAGACGCGAAAATTTATCTGATCTAATTTTCGCGGTTCGAGCACTCCCCCTCAAAACGTAATCTTCACCGACTCCGCCGAACGCTGGTGCGGCCCGTGAAACACCGCCTCGATATTATTCCCG
>CANJEU010000013.1 GCA_947473445.1 Fidelibacterota bacterium
ATCGATCCGGTGAGGGACGAGATGTGCGCGTTCGTCGGACCGGACAGCGCAAGGGTTCCCGACGAGAACCTGATCGTGACCGCATGTGGCTAACGCGCGCGCTTCTCCTTATCGTCGCGGTCGCGATCGGCTTAGAGGTTCCCACGCTCGCGGCGGAAACGGCCATCGAAATGCCATCGCACGCACGGCTCAATGTGCGCGGCGATGACTGGGTATGTGACTATGGTTATCGCCGCGCGGGTGCGGGCTGCATCGAAATTGCCGTGCCGCGCAACGCGACGCTGGGCCCTTACGGGGACACGTGGATTTGCCTGCCGGGATACTACACTTACCGCGATGTGTGCCTGCGGGATGAGGGCGCCGAAGGCTACGAAACACCGCGCAAAACGTTTAAGCCATGGCAGATCATAGCTCAATTATCGGCAAAGCCGGCGAGCACGAGTCCACGAACCGACGGGGAAAAGACGTTCTATCGCTATGCGCCTTTCTTGGCAGCGGCTGTGGCCCTGGGGGTGTGGTCCTTCTTCTTCCGAGGCCGCGACACGGCGCCCCAACCGACGCGAAATTATTCCACCACCGCCATTACCGTTCAGCGGCCCCGGCGGGCGGTTACCGTGAATGCATGGCGGTCGGCGGGGGAAAAGGTCGACGCGCTCACCGGCGCGCTCATTCCGGACGGCGTCGAGATCGCCCAATGCCGGAACTGCCGCGTGTTCTATCGCAGGGAGAGCCTCGTGACTCTGCGCCGTCAGAATGCGGCCGCTTGCATTGCCTGTGGGCGCTCGGCTTTCCAAACCGTGACGTCGTAATCGTCGTGCGTGGTGTTGCTAGATTGCGGTCCGCCAAGAGGAAAATATGCGATGTCCAAAGTGCGCGTGAACTGCTTTTCCATCTCCCTTGATGGATTCGGGGCAGGGCCGAATCAGGACCTTGAGAACCCCCTGGGCGTGGGCGCACGACCGCTGCACGAGTGGTTTTTTCCCACGAGCCCCTTTCAGAAGATGCTGGGGAACGATGGCGGTGCGGTCGGACCTGACGAGGATTTCGCGGTACGCGGCGCCGATAACCTCGGCGCTTGGATTCTAGGCCGAAACATGTTCGGGCCTGTGCGCGGTGCTTGGCCCGACGAGACCTGGCGGGGCTGGTGGGGTGATCGTCCACCCTATCAATGCGATGTATTCGTACTGACCCATCACCCTCGGGCGCCCCTCGTCATGCAAGGCGGCACAACGTTTTACTTCGTAACCGACGGCATTCACGCCGCGCTCGCGCGGGCAAAGATGTCTGCCAAGGGAAAGGACGTACGCATCGGGGGAGGCGCAAGCACCGTGAGGCAGTATTTACGGGCAGGCCTCGTGGACGAAATGCATATCGCGGTCAGCCCCGTTTTCTTGGGAGCCGGCGAGCCTTTGTGGGCGAGCCTCGATTTGCCGGCGCTTGGCTACAAGGTGGCCGATTTCGTCGGGACCAACGCGGCAGCACACTATGTCATAGTGAAGCTCCCGGGCGGCTAATTGAGCTGAACCAAGGATTTCTTTTCTTTCTGAATGTGTGGGGGATGGGCGATGAAACTTTCGATTTCAATGATGTGCGCCGCTATTGCTTTGTCGGCGGGTCTTGCGATGGCCGCCGAGCCTAATCCCCTGAACAGGGAATGGCGCGGGCGTGTTGCTGCACTGGGCCAGCCTGCGGCCGACGAGGTGGTGCTGACCGCCGCCGGCGATGCGATCTGGCTCGATAAGTTCTCCGGCAGCAAAGATGCAAACCTGCAGGCGATGTTCGAGGTGATGCGGGCGAGCGATATCTCTTTCATCAATTTCGAGATGGTTGCCGCCAACAGCGGCTATCCGGCGATCAAGGAAATTGCGCGGACAGATCCCGCCATCGCCAGCGAGTTCGTCTGGGCGGGGACCGACATCGTTTCGCTCGCCAATAATCACCTGATGGATTTTGGCCAGAGTGGGCTCGAAACAACGCGGCGCACGTTGGACGCAGTGGGCATCAAGCATTCAGGCGCAGGCCTCACCGCGGGTGAGGCGTATCGCCATACTGTTGTTGAGAAGAAGGGCCTGAAGATGGCTCTTGTTTCGGTGATGGTCTCGCCGACGCTTACGATCGGCACCGCAGCGACCGAAAATTCACCTGGGGTTGCCTGGGTGCGCGGTACTTCTGTGCGTCGCAGCGATGGAAAGGTCGTCATCTCACCTTGGGAATCCGATCTCAAGGCGATGGAAGAAGCTATCAAAGCCGCGCGCAAGGATGCGCAGCTTGTCGCCGTGAGCATGCATATCCACTGGGGTGAGCTCGACGAGATAGATCCCGAGGGCAAGCAGGTCGTCGCGCGCGCGGCCATCGACGCCGGCGCGGACCTCATTTTGGGGCACGGACCGCATGTGGTGAACGGTATCGAATTCTATAAGTCGAAGCCGATCCTCTACAGCATCGGGAATTTCGCGTTTCAGTTCCACCGCGCGGCCTACACCTTCTTCCCCGAAACCTTAAAAGTCGTCGACCGCCTCTCGGGTAACCCCAAACTCTACGAAAGTATGATCGTGCGAATGATCCTGTCCTCCAAAGGCGAATTCCGTCGGATGGAGTTGCTCCCCATTGAGTTGACGACCGACGGCATCCCTCGTTTCGTTACCGGCGACAGGGCCGATACGGTCCTTGCCAAAGTTAAAACACTGTCGGAGACGCTCGGCACGACGGTGAATCGCTCTGCGTGGTATTCGGTTGTGGAAGTGCCGAAAGCCGTAGTGCCCTAAGGTGAGGGCGGCTCCGCGGTCTGAAATTCAAGCGGGGCGAGCGTCTTTACAAAGGCGTTCGCCCTGCGCACCAAATCGACCATCGCCGCCGTCACCGGGATGGCGATATTGATGTGGTTTGAGAGGCTGATCGGTATGATCTCGCCGGCGTGCTTGCGGCGCTCGTAAACATCACGCGCAGTTTCAGGATAAACCTGGGCTACGTTGATGGCGCGCACGATGGTGCGCCCGCCGGTAGTTTCCACGAGTGGGGCGCCGGAGTGGCCGGGCCAGACATCGCAGGTATGGCCGATCAGGCCCGGCGCACGCGGGAACTGGGCATTGCGGGCAAGCGATGCGAACGCACAGCCGCTCTGTATTGTGCGCGGGGTCGCGCCATCATAGTCAAATGTCAGCGATACGCCCGCCATCGTGTAGCGGGCCCCACCGACGTCAGTAACGTTACGGTCGCCCGGTGCGGGTGGCGCGATGGCGAGCGGCGCATAGTCGAGGGGCTCTTCCAGGATCAAAGCGATGAAATCGCGCTGACGGGAGCGCGGCCCCAGGGGGAGGTCCCCGTCCGTTATGGTCGTGAATTGGAAGTGGGGCAGGATCCTGACCTTGCGGCCCGAGGTTTCTCCCTCCGCCACATACACCCACTCTCCCTTGTTTAGCGCACCGTTCTCGCCAAAGACGTTATGCCAGTTCGTGAGAACAACGCGCGGTCCCACGAGGAACGCCGTTCCAATCCCTGAGAGGACGCCGTTCTTGGCGTCGGCGCGCATCACGTAGCCGACGGCACTCGTCCACGGCAACTGTCCCGTATCCGGCTGGCGATCGTCTTCACCGAGGATAGACGCATAAACAGTAGGCGGCGCTGTCAGAACCGACAGCACAACGACCCCAATCGCGCACATAGCACGTAAGAAACGACCCCTGCCCATTGGGCTAAACGATACGCGCAGAGTCCTGTGACGGAAATACGTTCCCGCTCGTCGACAGAAAAATATTAGCCGCGGCTCACTTAGACGTGCGGAGTGATGTCGATCCGACTTTCGCTTTCGCGAAGAGCGATAACGCGCAGCGTTAAAGTTGTTACGGCGCGCGCTTCGCGGTCACCTTCGATGTGCGCCCGGCCATCACGACGGTCGCCTCTATCGAGTCTCCGATGACCTTGCCCTCAAACGCCATCGTTTGCGTTCCGCCAGGACCGGGCAGGCGGGCTTCGAACGTCAGAGCGTCCCCGGAAAGCTTCAGTAGATCGAGAGAGGTATTTGCATCAACTGCGGTGAGTGAACCCGCCACCTTCTGGAATGTTTGCGCGAGGTCAACGCTGTAATCCTTGCCTGACATCCGCCAAGTCCATTTGCCGTTGATCTTGGCCGGCACGACCCAGAAATACAGCGTGCTTTTGTCGTGGGTCTCGAACTTGTCGGCTTCCCAATCGCCCAGCGCGTAGTCGTGCGCGACGATCCGTGTCCCGGGTTTCATATCGAGCATCTTGGGGCGAAGTCTCATCATCATTTCCGGCAGAAGGTACAGCGGAAGGACTGTGGCTTCCGAAAAGTCGAATTCGAACATGTCCCCCTGATGGAAGGTCACGCGGTCCTGGACGCCGGCCTTCACCGCGTTGGCGCGCGCTTCGGCGACACGGACCGGATCAAGATCGATGCCAACGCCTTTTTTCGCGCCGAACTCATGCACAGCTGCGATCGGTAAGCGCCCATCGCCCGAGCCCAAATCATAAACGATGTCGTTGGGGCCGACGCCGCCTAAGGTGAGCATCGACTTTACGATCGGCGTCGCGGTCGGAACATAAGGGGCATCAAGTTCCACTGCAGGCGCGGCTTGAGCAGCTGCGGCGCTCGGCAGCGCGAGTGTGACGAAGCCGGCCAGGGCGAGGGCGAATTGTTTCATCGAAAGCATCCAAGACGTGGAGATTGACCCATTGTCATCATGGCATAAGGCGGCGCGGCAAGGACTTTGTTAGGCGCGCCCAGGCTCACCGCCAGGCTGGGCCGCGCCGATCCAGCGAAGGATTGCATCGGTCTCAGTCGCAGCGTCCGCGGCGCCGCGTTCCGGCGGCGTCGGGTGAAGTGGCGCACGGTCCATGACATGGGCGCAAATCCGATCGAGCATGACGTCCTTCCCGGGGGCGAGTTCGCTGTAGTCGCTGAAATTCATATCGCCCATGTACCAGTCGGTTTGTTTGACCAGCGGGAAGGGGAAGGAATAGCGGAAAAAAGCCGCCGCGCCGAACCGCCAGGCGGGGCGGGCACAAGCAAGTGGATCCGGGGCGCGGCCTTGAATGAGGTCACCCAGCATCCGATCGTAGGCCGCCGGCGTTTCGGGCATGAGGAGGCAGGGTTGGGCGCTATGCTCGCGCGACCCGCAGCGCACGACGGGTTTTCCAAGCGCGGCCATCTCAACGCCGATGGTGCTGTGCCATGTGAGCCCTACCGTTGCCATCGCCGCGAGGGCGTAGCTATTGAGGGTGTCGTCGCTGCGGACCAGCCGCACGTTGTCGGGCAGGGAATCTGCAAGACTTTCGTAGAAAGCAAGCTCTTGAGCGTTTTTCGCGAAGGACCGCTGGCTCCCGCTATTGGGATGGACACGGATCACCAGTTGGAGGCCAGGGTGGCGACGCGCAAAATCGAGCGAGGCCAACACCCAAGCGCTATGCGTTTCGAAAACGCCATTGGCAAGATTTGTGCCGCCGGCTTCATCGAGGTTTGATGTGAACAGCGCCCACACCGGCAGTGCAGGATCGAGCTGCAACGCGGCTTTTGTTTCGTCAGCGCGTTGGGTGCCGGCCATGAAGACGACGGAATCCTTCATACCGCGCCAGCGCTCCTTAAACAACGCGCCGACGGCATCGAGCTCGGCGGCGTTCAGCGGCACGTTTTCCCATGCGCGCCACAGCGCGACGAGATCGTGAGAGTCAACGCAGGAACGATTCTCGAAGAACGTCATATGACCCGGCACAACGCCGCGCTCTTCCACGAGGACGGGAATGCCCCGAAGCTTTCCAAGTTCAAGGGCCGTGCGCATAGGGGCCATGCGGCCATTGAAGAGCAGCAGGAAGTCGGGCTTCTCGTCCGCCAAAAGGCGGTCGAAGCCCACGGCCGCGAGGCGTCCGCTGTACAGGTAGCTGGCGAAAACGGCTGCTGTCTGCGGATCATTCAGATCGAGCTCGTTATGGCGCATATGCTTGTGCACGCTCGAGGCAACCCACGCGCCGATATTCCATTCTCCGAACTGCGCATCGGCAAGGGCGGCCCCTTTAAAACCGTGCGCCCATGCAGCGGCATCGGTGAAATCGGCGGTCGTCAACCAGCGCCCCAGCCAGCGGTACGGCAGCCCCCATGTGGCCATCCGGGCGGCAGCGGAGGATTGGCAGATCAGGCAGGCGTTGGCTGGCTTCTTCGCCGGCGCGCCGTTGGCCGGTTGCAGCACGTCGCAATCGCTGAAGACGCCGTCACATGTGACGTAAGTGACGGAACAGCCGCGCAGACGCAGCGCTTGAAGAATGGCCACTTGCCGCGAGCTGTGGATTGACCACGTCGTGTAAGGCGCGAAACAGACAATATGCGGCGGTCGCTGAATGGGCACGGGTGAATCTTATCTCAGTTTTCCCCCGTGCCCAAGTCGTGATGGTTATCCCGCGGCGCGCTCCAGTGCGGCGATGTCGATTTTTTTCATCGTCATCATGGCCGCCGCCGCGCGCTGGGCTCGGCCGGGATCATTGTCCTTCAAAAGCGCGACGAGTTTGCGCGGCGTGATCTGCCACGACACGCCGAATTTGTCCTTGAGCCAGCCGCACTGTTGTTCGGTGCCGCCGTCGGCCGTCAGCGCTGACCACAGGTGATCAACCTCGGCTTGGGTCTCGCAATCGACCATCAGCGAAATGGCTTCGTTCAGTTTGAAATAAGGACCGCCATTAAAGCAGTGAAAGCGAAGCCCCTCCACTTCGACAGTCCCGCTTTGAACACGGTCGCCTTGGCGCGAGACGCTGACAATTTTAGCGTTCTTGAAAACCTTGGCGTAGAGGTTCATCGCTTCCTCGGCTTGATCGTCGAACCAGATGAACGGGGTGACTTTTTGCATGGAATCCTCCTCTCGGCTTACCCCCAAAGGACGCTGGAACTTTGGTCTCGCCGACATGGCGACGCAAAAATCTGGGTTGGAGGATGGGGTGCGACATTAATTAGAAAATCTAAATCAAACCATAGCGCGTTACATGGCTTAGCCTCACCACGACCTGAATTTTACTATAAGATGTGTCATCCATTGAACTACGGGATGACCATGCGAATTATTGTGCAGTGCAGCGCTGTGGCTCTCGGGCTCCTCGCGGGAAGTCAGGCTAACGCTGCCCCGGCCGACCCCCGCCACTATGAAACCGAACTGATGCCCCCCGGCTTTCAGGTGCTGGCATCGGAGCTTGAAGGTCCTGTCTTCGCCGACACGAGCGGGAAGACGCTCTACATTTGGCCGCTAAATAAGATCCGCAACGGCGATATCGGCGAAGCCAAGGGCAAGGCGCCGACCTGTTCTGACGAAGTTCAACGCGTGAACTCGGGCTTCATGAGCCCGTACCCGGCCGGATTTGACCTTCCTGAACTTGACAGGCGCCCATCCTGCACACAGGAGTGGCCGCCAGTGATCGCCGGCGCCAACGCCAAACCCGTCGGTAATTTCGCTATCGTCGAGGGCCCCGGCGGGCGTAAACAATGGACCTACGAGGGATACCCGCTTTACACGTCCGTGCGCGATAAGTTGCCCGGCGACGTGCTCGGCTCGGCCGGCCGCCAGACCGGTGGCGGCGACGGTGGGGTCTATCGCCGTCCCGTGACGCCGAAAGCCAACGTGCCGCCGGCCTTTGAAGTGTTCACGGTGCAGGCTGGCCGTCTGGTTGGTGTCAGTAGCGGATATTCCATTTACACGTCCGATCGCGACGGCGTTCACAAGTCGAACTGCGACGCGCTCTGCGCGAAGACGTGGCGTCCCGTGGCTGCGGGGGAACTCGCCCAGGCGAAAGGGGATTGGACCGTCTTCCAACGCGCTCCGGGCCTCAAGCAGTGGGCCTACAAAGGCAAGCCCGTTTACACCTTCACCGGTGACGAGAAAGAGCGCAGCTACCAGGGCGGCGACGAGCCGGGCTGGCATAATGTATGGATGCAGCAGGCGCCGCCGGCGCCGGCGGGATTCTCTGTGCAGGACACTCACACCGGTCAGGTTCTTGCCTCGCCGAACGGTAAGACCGTTTATTTTTACAGTTGCACCGACGATGCGCACGATCAGCTGCTGTGCGACCATCCTGGCGCGCCGCAGGCTTATCGCTTCGCGATCTGCGGCGGCGGGGATCCCGCCCGTTGTGTGAAAACCTTCCCCTACATTCCTGCCGAAGCGAATGCGAAGATCACCTCGCGCGCCTGGAGCATTATGTGGGTCGATCCGCAAAGCGGCCGCGAAGCGAAAGCCGATCAATCAGGCGCGCTGCGGGTTTGGGCGTACCGCGATCGCCCCGTCTACAACTTTGCGGGCGATAAGCAGCCCGGTGATGTCGAAGGCGACGCCTGGGGTGAATTCAATGGACGCAAGAACGGCTTCAAAGCCTTCTGGCTCCGTGACGATTTCGACCGGAACGGTGAATAAGATGATCGGCTCTCAGATGAAGGCTTCCGGAATGAAGCGCGTAATGCTCGCAGCCGCTACTTTCGCAGCGTTGGGCGGAGGATCAGTCTTTGCCGCCGAGCCGGATGGAATCACGAACCGTACTATTAGCTACGTGCTGACCGACTATGACTTCGCGACCTATCAGACCCCGGACGGAAAGACCGAGTGCCCCGACGGCTATAACGACGGCCCGCGCGAGCGCTTCGAGCGCTACTTCCCCAAGGACGGGCCGAAGGGGCCGTTACTCGGCGCACAGATCGCGCGCGAAGGCGCCATCTGGGGGCCGACCATGGAAGACGAAGCTATTCCCTTCAAATACGCTCAGGGCAAAGTGGCCATCGGGCTCAATCTCGATGGCAAAGAGGGCCCCAATGATTTTGTGAGCCCTGAGGGCGAGAAGGGCGTCGATAATCAGCTCTATCGCGCGCTTGGCTGCGTGGTGAACCGCCGCGCGCCGGGTGGCTCGCTGACGGTGTTCGTCACCACATTCATGCAGCGCTACAACTTCAACCGCGTGTTGGTCGAGATCACTGACGTCGACAGCATCGTCGATGACGATGACGTGACGGTGACCACTTACCGCGGCCGCGACGCTCTTATGGTCGATGCCGCGGGCCACTTCCTTCCGGGCGGCTCTAATCGCGCCGACCACAAATGGGGCAAGAAGTTCATCAGCGCGTTCAAAGGCCGGATCAAGGACGGAGTCCTGACGACTGATCCGGTTGCGCATTGGTACATGCCCGCGAAGTATACCTTCCAGGATGTCACCACCCGCTATTTCCGCGATGCGCGATTCCGTCTCAGCTTGACGCCCGATCGCGCGTCCGGCTTGCTCGCAGGTTATAGCGATGTCGAAACTTGGTATCGCCAGATTATCCGCTCGCTCTCGACCCATCACCTCAGCTACGGGGAAGAGTATGCTCCGCCGCTCTACCGTGCGCTCAACCGCTTGGCGGACGCCTATCCGGATGAGACGGGCCGCAACACGGCAATATCTTCGGCGCTCGAGATGAACTTCGTGCGCGTCTACGTGACGCACCCCGCCAAAGCCGTGGCGGCCAACGAAGATGCCGCGCCCGAGACGAACCGTGCGGCCCGCGCCGCGGATCGGCGCTGACATGGCAAGCCTTGCTGGCATCGACTCTCTGCGCGGGGCGGTGCGTGGCGTCGAAAGCGCCACGCGCGAGGCCGGCCTTGCGCTGGAACGGGATCTAGCCGCGAAGGAACTGGCAAAAAAGCAGCGCACGGCCCTCGACGAGCTTGAAGACAAGGTGATGGCGCAAAATGCGCTCGCGGCCGCCGCGTCGGGTTCTCCGCAAGAAGCCAAGGCGATGCTCTCGAAAATGCGCGCAAAGGCGATGCGCGCGGCGGCCGACGGCGCCGATACGACGACCCTTGAGTCCGTTGTTCGCGATATGGAACGTCTGGCTAAGATCGCCGAGCTAAATCACGAAAGGGAAAAGAAGGGCGGGCGAGATGTGAGCGCCGTGGTCATTCCCTCGATCGTGGCCCTCGGGGAGGCTTAGGGAAATTCGGACCGCAAATTCGTCACTTTTTTCGTCCATCGATCTCCCAGGTGAGAATAGGAGCAGGTCGTGCGTCTCGTCGGTTTAACCCTCGTTGCCGTTTTGCTGAGCACTGCCGCCAATGCGGCCGCCGATGTCACTTTCACGAATTCAGAGACCTACGTCGATGCGACGTTCGAGTGGCCGAAGTCGTATAAGAACAAGCTTCAGGTCCAAGATGCGATCCGCAAAATGTTCTCCGATCTGGCCGGCAAGTACCTTGCACCAGGTCAGACGCTGAAAGTGAATATCACGCAGATCGACCTCGCCGGCCGGATCGAGCCCGCCATCTCGCTGGCGCGGGATATCCGCATTATGCAGTCCGTCACCTGGCCCCGCCTGCGCTTTGCCTACGAAGTCAGCGAGAACGAGGCGCTCGTGGCCTCGGGCGATGCCGACCTTGCCGATCTCAACTACCTGAATGGGTTCAACCGGTTTGGCAGCGACCGCCTGCGCTATGAGCGTCAGATGGTCGCGGACTGGTTTCGCAAGACTCTTGCGCGCAAAGCATAAGGCGACGGAACTCTACGCGCCGTCACGACGTTCCGCTTCGAACGTCAACGGTTAAGAGCGGAGAGCGAACCATGCAATGGGAAGGCGGACGGCGCGGCGGCGGCCTCGAGGATCGCCGCGGACTTGGCGGCGCCAAGATCGCCGGGGGCGGTATAGGGACGCTCGCCATTGCGCTTATCGGCTATTTCTTGTTCGGGATCCCGCCCGAGGTGACCACGCAGATGGTCAATCAGACGGCGCCGCAGGAACAGGGACGCCCCGGAACGCCCCAAGACCGGGAAGGCCAGTTCGTCGACGTCATCAGCGCCAATGTCAACGATGTCTGGTCGGCGCGGGTCGATGGCTATAAAGCGCCGCGTGTTGTCGTCTACGAACAAGGCACCGGCACCGGCTGCGGCTATGGTCAGGCGGCCATGGGGCCATTCTATTGTCCGGCTGACGCAACCATCTATCTCGACCTCGGCTTCTGGCGCGAGATGGAAACCCGCCTTGGCGCGTCGGGCAGCGAGTTTGCCCGGGCCTACGTCATCGCTCATGAATTTGGCCATCACGTGCAGCGCCTTACCGGCGCGACGCAGAAGGTTGAAGCCGCGCAGCGCCGCGCGGGCGGGCAGGCCGAAGCCAATCAGGCGTCTATCGCCCTTGAACTTCAAGCGGACTGTTATGCCGGTGTATGGGCCGCTAATGCGTCCGCGGCTTCCAACGGACAGGTCGCACTCGAACCGGGCGATCTCGAGGAAGGATTGAAGACTGCTCGTGCGATCGGCGATGATGCCTTGCAGCGTCGGTCACAAGGTCATGTGGTGCCCGAGAATTTTACGCACGGAAGTTCCGAACAACGCATGCGCTGGCTCCGCCGCGGTTTCGAAACCCGCGATCCGGCGCAATGCGATACATTCGCCCGATTGTAGGACTTAAGAGGCCCGCGCCGCGAGGCGAATGGCGGTCAGTTCCTGAATCTTTGCGTCGAGTTGATTCCAGTCGACGGGTTTAGCGACGACGGCATCGGCCCCGGCATTGACGAACTTTCTAATATGATCGGGAATGACGTCCGCGGTCAGGGCGATCATCGGGGTCCGGCGCCGGCTATTTTCCATTTCCGCCTTTTGAATAGCCCTCATGACATCGGGGCCGTGCATCACCGGCATATGCATGTCGACGATGATGCAGTCATACGTCGCGGCAAGCGCGGATTCGACGGCGGCGGCGCCATCCTCCACCAGCGTCATTTCGTACCCGCGCCGCGACAGCATGATCTCGGCAAGGGTGCGCATATTCTTATCGTCGTCGGCGATCAGCAGCCGGATCGGCGCTTTCGCCGCACGTAAAATAGGGGACGAGCGCTCCAAACTCCGTACGAGGGTGACCGGCGGCGCCACCGCCCGCTCGACCGGCACCGTGAAGGTAAAGGTTGAGCCGACACCGGGTTGCGAGCTGACACTGATCTGCCCGCCCATGGCCGAGGCCAGATGACGGCAAATCGAAAGCCCGAGGCCCGTGCCCCCTTGCATGCGAGCGGTGGACATGTCGGCCTGCATGAAGGGCTGGAAAATAAGTTCCATATCTTCCGGTGCAATACCCACGCCCGTGTCGGCGATCCGGAATACGAGATCAATGCCATCTTCGTCACGCAGAACCTGTTCAACCCGGACAAGCACCGTCCCGCGTGCCGTGAACTTGATGGCGTTGTCGATCAGATTGGTCAGAACCTGACCGATACGCATGGCATCGCCTGTAACCTGATCGGACAGACGCGAGGGCAGTTCGGTGCGTAGGCTTATCCCCTTCTGCAGGGCCCGTGTCTCAAGAATCGCGCTGACGTTCTGGATCACGTTTGAAATCTTGAACGGCTCTTTCTCAATGGGCACTTGGCCGCTTTCGAATTTGGCCAGATCCAGCACGTCATTGAGCACAGTCAGTAGTGTTCTTGCCGAGACTGTAAGATTGGCGATCAAATTCTGCTGCTGCATGGACAGCGGAGTGGTCTTCAGCACATCGGCCATGCCAAGAATGCCGGCCATCGGGGTACGCAATTCGTGGCTCATATTGGACAAGAAATCCGACCGCACCTTTGCCGCAAGATCCGCGCGCTCGCGTTCCGCATCGAGCGAGCGCAACACCGCCGACAGGCCGATGAACGGCGAAATGCCCGCGGCAACGAAAGCCCCGGCGAACGCGAGCCAGCTTAAGGGCGTCATATCGTACTGCGCGGCGGCGAGGGGGATCGGGAGGATTTCGGTGATATGCCCTAGATATAGAGCTCCGATGGAAACCACGCACAGCCCAACCACGGCGAGCGCGATACGCCGTTCAAAGAAGCATCCGGCGACGACGATGGCGGAGATGTAGAACATGATCATGCCGTTGCCGCGCCCGCCCAAGATGATGCCGGCCGTACCGATGACATACGGGAAGAAGGTGGCCACGCCCGCGCGCAGCGTGAGCGAGAGATGCTTACGACCAAGGGTGGTGACCGCGATCATCAGGAGGAGGGCAACGTGCAGGCCCATGACCGGTCGAAAGCCCTGTTCGATTCCCCGCAGCAGGCTGAAAAGGACGGCCGGGATCGCAAGAGAAGTCAGCGTAATGAGAATCGCATTGCAGGCCTCCGAACGGATTTCGTGCAATGATTTTGCGGCTTTTGCCAAGGAGGTGACCCTCTGTCCGCCCACACTGCGCTGATCCCAAGCGCCAACGCGTACAATTTATAAGTGTAGAAGCTGGGATTCAACGCAAGTTATGGTCTTTGTTGCTGGTCCACATATACGCCAGTTCTCTCGGGGTGCCAGCAGTCTTTAGACCCCAGCGGTGCGGCGCGAGGTAACAGCTTCAAAAAGGCGGCGAGTTAATACCCGCGCGATCTGACAGCCAAAGTATAAATTCCTATAGTTTTTCTTAAAAGGAGATTTATCTCCTGCTGGGCTGAGCAAACCTCCGTTCCGATGGGGCGGGGGGTTGCTCCACGTCGTCCGGAGAGAAGAAAAGTCTCCCCTCGACTTATCCACAATAACGAAGGTTTCCCCCATGTCGGTCTATGGTTTTGCACAAGTCTCGACCCTCCGCGCGCGTCGGAGTGCCCGCATGTGCACTGCCAGCGCGCTCGCGATGCTTGTCGCGCTGCCGGCAGCGAACGCCCAGGACGCAGCCGACGCGCAGCTCGCCCAGGCTGCTCCGGCCGCCGCCGCTGAAGAGATCATCGTCACCGGCTCGCGCATCGTGCGCGACGGCTACGAAGCGCCGACACCTGTCTCAGTTCTGGGAGCTGAGGAACTTGCGACCCAGGCGCCGCAAAACATTGCGGACGCGGTCAACAACCTGCCGGCTTTCCAGGGCAGCAATACGCCCAACGCGAACAACTCGGCGACCGGTAACGGCACGGTCGGCACCAACCTCCTGAACCTGCGCGGTCTCAACTCGAACCGTACGCTCGTCCTGCTCGATGGCCAGCGCCTCGTCGGCGCGACGGCCAACGGCGCCGGTGACGGCGGCGCGGTCGACGTGAACATCATCCCGAACGCGCTGATCTCGCGGGTCGACGTCGTTACCGGCGGTGCTTCGGCGGCCTACGGCTCAGATGCCCTTTCAGGCGTCGTCAACTTCGTCATCGACCGCGACTTCACAGGCCTCAAGGGCACGATCGATGGCGGGATCTCGACCTTCGGCGATATGCCGAATTACTCGACCTCACTGGCCTACGGCACACCCTTCGCGGCGGGCCGGGGCCATGTCCTAATTTCGGGCGAACATACGTGGAGCAAGGGCGAGCGCGGCTTCTTCCGTCCTTGGACCGAGGACAACTTCCAGCTCATGCTCAACCCGCGCTACACCGCCACCAACGGCGCGCCGCAGTACCTCATCGCCAATCACGTTGGCCTCGGTCTCGCGGCGCCGGGCGGCATTGTCACGTCGGGCCCACTGAAGGGCACGACGTTTGATCCGCAAGGCAACCCGTACCAGTTCAACTACGGCACGGGCCTTGCCGGAAACTTCTTCCAGGAAGGCGACTGGCAAAGCTCGCGCACCGACCGCTACAGCGATCTGTCCGCGAAGGTACGCCGCAATACGCTGTTCACGCGCGCCTCTTACGACCTCTTCGACAACGTCTCGGTCTTCGCGCAATTCCATTGGGCGAATTCGGCTGCGTACTCGAACAACTCCTATCCATTCAAATTCGCCAGCGAGACCATCCGCATCGATAATGCGTTTCTGCCCGAACCCACGCGCCTTGCTATGGTCGCGCTCGGCGTCACCACCTTGCAGATGGGCCGCAATAACTTCGATATCCCCATTGCCTCGCCCAGCAACAACCGCACCTTCCGTCGCTATATGGCCGGAATCGAAGGCACATTCGATGCGGTCGGCTCTACCTGGAGCTGGGACGCCTACTACCAGCGCAGCACCAGCCATAACTCGATCCGCGTGCTCGATAATACGGTCAACACCTACTACAACCGCGCGATTGACTCCGTCCGCGTCAACGGCGTTGCGGTCTGTCGCGTCAACAGTGACGCTGTCACTACCAATGACGATCCGGCCTGCGTGCCGTTCAACTATTTCGGCCTTGGCCGCAACAGTGAAGCCGCGCTCCAGTACGTTGTTGAAAACGGTTATGGCCTCACGCGCCTCACGCAGGATGTGGCGGCCGCCAGTGTGAACGGCGAACCGTTTACGACTTGGGCGGGGCCGGTGTCGGTGGCCTTCGGTCTTGA
>CANJEU010000014.1 GCA_947473445.1 Fidelibacterota bacterium
CCTTCCGTCGCGATCCAACGTAAGCGTTTACAAAGTGGCCGTGTGACCGAAAAATATCACTCTAAAGAAATCTAAGTTTCATGCTCGAAAAAGAACAATACGCTCGCGACCCGTTTGCCAAAGCGCTCCAATTGTTTGTGTTGCACATACTCTTGGCTTCGATCGGCATGTTGACGCGGGGCGAAAATCAGCCGGCGGCTATCATTGCGCCGGCGCCCGCAGCCCTTCTGGCTTTTTTGCTCATGCGGCCAGTGCGCGAGTGGGGATACTATTGTATCGCGGCGTTCGCAGCGGAAATGGCTTTTGATAAGGTGGTGTATCATATTTCGGTGGCGGCCCAGACTGGATTCGCCACCGCCAACGTATTAGAGGGGCTTTCTGCGGCGTGCGTTTTGCGGTTTGGTTTGCAGGACCGGCTCAATCTCGCCCGCACCCAGCATTCCACAATATTCATGATAGCGGTTGGTTTAGTCGGCCCCGCGGTAGGCGCAGTCGTGGGCGCGTATACTCTGCACCAGAGCCTAGATGAGGCCTTCTGGATGGGGGCGCAGCGGTGGTGGTTTGGAGATGCAATCACGCACTTTACAGTGACGCCAGCGATCCTTATGACCTGGGAATTGTCGATGACCCTGCGGCAAATTACACGCCGCCAAGTAACTAATGCTGCGGTATTCGTTTTCGTGATGACGGCAGCGTTGGCCGTCAGCCCGCTCTTTACGAGCGTTCCAATGCCGCTAGAGTTTGCGCTGCTGAGCCTTCCCCTCGTCTTGTGGCTCGCGTCCAGGGAACGACTCGTGGTGCTTTGCCTCGCCAACTCTATCGGAACGATCTTATCTTTAATTTTATTGTCCGAGTTTCGCCTGACAGAAGCCACGAACCACGAGGTGATCGAAATCCAGCTCTTTCTGGCGATCGTGTCAGCAACCGTTCTTTTGACCGGCGCTCTCTTCGAGGAGAGGCTTCTTGCATTGAATGCCGTCGAGGAAAAAAGAGTCAGGGAGCAGCGGTCTGCACAGGCTAATAAGCTGCAGGCATTGGGCCTTCTGACAAGTGGAATTGCTCACGATATTAACAATCTTCTTGGCTTAATAGACCTCCGCCTGGAGCTAGCAAAAAAAGGCCTCACGGAGCGGAGTCCGCAAATGGTGCAAATATTGAGCGCATCGGAAGCTGTGCAAAGAGGCGCCAAGCTGGTCCGCCGGCTCTTGGTGTTTTCGCGCTCAGAGCCTCTAAATGCGGAGCTGTATGATCTTAACGATGTACTCAGCAACCTTGTCGGTCTTCTCCGTAAGACAGTAGGGATAGAAACCACTCTCGCATTTTTTCCCGCTAGAGCCTCATTGATGTGCGCGGCTGACGGAGCCGAGCTAGAGGCTGCTGTCGTAAATCTAATTGTGAATGCGCGCGATGCCTTGGGAGGCAGCGGCGTCATTCAAGTAATGCTGAGCCAGGTGCTTATTGACGGCGCGGAGAACTTGGATTCCACGGGGGCGATACTCCAGCCCGGCAACTACGCGCGGATCAGTGTGTCGGACAACGGCTGCGGCATGTCTCCTGAAATCCTCAGGCAGTGCTTCGACCCCTTTTTCACGACGAAAAACCTGAACAACGGTACGGGCCTTGGTCTGAGCACGATTGTAGGATTCGTCCACCAAGTCGGCGGGGGGATCTACGTTGACTCTGAACTGCACAAAGGCACCGACGTTAAGTTGCTGCTGCCACTCAGCCCTAAAGCAGACGAACCGACTGCGAGTTCTGAAGCGTTGAGAACAGAGCTGTCGCAAAAGACGATCTTGATCGTGGAAGACAACGGCGACCTCAGGGACGCTCTGGCTTCGCTGCTCCGACAAAAGGGTTTGAATGTTGAAGAAGCTTCAAGCGGCCCGGCGGCTGAGGATAAGCTGAAGGCAAGCCCCCACATAGCCCTGGTGCTGTCCGACGTTATGATGCCGGGCGGCATGAATGGCGTCGAACTTTTGCAGAAAGTCCAAAACAAGTCGCCGCATATCAAGCTCCTGCTTATGACGGGCTACGCAGGTAACGCGCTCGCTAACGTTTCAGCGGCGGACTGTGCGTTTGAGGTCGTCCGCAAACCGTTCGATTTTGAGGATTTGGCGTCGCGGATTGGTCAGCTGCTCAAGGAGTAAGAATTCTAGCCGCCGCGACTCTTTACAAAGCGGTCCGCTTCTCTAACGTGATAGCAATGCCGCGCGCGGCGTCGGAACTGACCTTGCCGATTGACCTACATGAAACGAGCGAGGGTGAGTAAGGCTTCATACTTTGGTGCTGATATCCGCGACCTTACGTACGGCTGAAATCTCCAGCGTTCGAAAATCGAGCAAAAGCGTCAACTGATCGCATTTGTCTTTTTGAACTTAAGCCGAAGGGTAAAAGCTAGAGTTTTCCTTGCGTTCGCCCTTTGACCGGATGATCAATCGGCGCTCTTATGTACGTTGGCTGGTGGGCTAGGAATCGGGTCTGATTCGCGCCACCGTGTCGGAAGTCAATGAAATTAAGTTAACTCCGTCATTGATCTGTACCAGTAGCCTGGTACAGATACCCACCAGCATGGGGACCGGCTTCTGTCGATCTCCTTCCGTACCAATGCTCTAGAATTTGGCACTCTTCTCCCACCCTCTCCGCGATAAAATTCACCGACCGACAGAGGCCACTCCTCCAGAACGCTGAATGCGCTGCGAACGCACTTGGCACACTTTTGGCACAAGTGATGGCGAGAAATGGCGACAATCCCGGATAACCGGCGAAACGAAATCGTCAGGAAAGCGGGATATCTATTGTCTGGGATTATCCCCCGTAGTCACCGAGATTCTAACTCATCAAATTCCTAATCTGGGGGCCGTGCGTTCAAATCGCGCCGGGGACGCCATCCTGCTCCGCGGAGACGCCATGGGGAGAAATGTAGCGTGTCCTCAAATCTTCAAAATCTTAAGCTCTATAGCCGACCCAACCCTTGAACGTGAAGCCAGCGTAAAAGAGTTCGACATCCCGAAACCCGCAGTCGCGGAGGATGGCCGCGTCTTGATCGGGGGACAGCACGGGCAAAAGTCCTTTCATTCTCGGGATGCCTGCTTCCACCTCGTCCGCCGACATTCCTGAGGAAATGGAAAATGCCGCGTAGCGCGCCAGCCATTTATCCTTGCCGGCGCTCGTATTCGGAAAGCTGTGATGGGCCACCACGAAAGGCGAATCGGGCTTGAGACGACGATGGACGGCACTTACCGTTTTCCGCCGCTCCTCCTCATCAAGAAAATGAAGTGTAAGGAGACACGACGCGGCATCGAAGGGGCCTTCCGGGGCGTCGTGTATGTATCCCTCATGGAATGTCACCCGCGACATCATTGAACCCAACGTTGATCTGGCGAGTTGGAGCATTTCCGAGGAAGGGTCCACACCGTCGAAGCGCCAGTTCGGATGCGTTTCGGCAAAAGTACGCAGCTCCTCGC
Source organism: Fidelibacterota bacterium (assembly GCA_947473445.1). GTDB lineage: Bacteria > Pseudomonadota > Alphaproteobacteria > Rhodospirillales > Rhodospirillaceae > SHVO01. The sequence goes on from CANJEU010000014.1 coordinate 3,465, forward strand.
CGCCTCCCGCGCCGAGAACAAGGACGCGCGCGTCGGCAGGGGCCTTCTCGGCAAGGAGTAGGCCGGCCATGCGGTGAAGATCTTTCAGACCTGGCACAAGCCGAGCTGTCCGATCGGCATAACTCAGGACGGCACGCGGATCGGAAAATGAGGATGTTGGATTACTCAAAGATGTCTCCAGGGGTTCCCCGCGGCCAACCTGGCAACTCGTGATAGGACGGACGTTGAACCGGGTTGCTTGCTACGAACCGCTTTTCGCTCACATTATGCTCGCTTGAGCTTATTCGTCTCTGGCGGCGCGCCGGGGTGTGAGCGTCGAACTCACTCGGTGGGCTGCTGCTGCGGGATCGTCGGCGCTAACCGCTGGCGCGCCTTTTCAAACGCGAGGGGAATCATCGCGAGCATTTTAATCTTGTGCTCGTTCAGACCGGTGGTGTCGTTGGCGAGCATCTCGATCTCCTGGGCCAGCTGGTGGCAGGTATTCACCATTTCGGCCTGCCCGATCCGCCGCGACGTGGCGGAAGCCTCTTCGAGTCCTTCCACAAGTTCGCGCAGCGATTTCGCGACGTCGTCGCCCAGCTTGCCGTTACTGTGCGCCTCAAGCAGGCTGTCGCAGGACCATTTCAGCTTGAGACTTTGCGTGTGGAGCTGCCCGAGCCAAATTTGGCCCGATGCGGCCGAGACGGCCCTTTCCAATACGTCAGGCGGAATCGTTCGGCGTTCGAGTTTGTAGCGGAGTGTGTTGATCGTCTGAATGAGGGGTATATCCGCTGAGCGCCCGGCGGCGCGGCGCTCCGGGCCGATATAATCGGTGGTCGCAATAAACAGCGGTCGATTGAAAGCAAGCTGGGTGATGCGGTCTATAAGCTGCCCGGCCGCGACGGGCTTGACGAGAGCGGAGTCGGCGCCGGATTTTACCGCCGCCGCTATCGATGCCGAATTGTCGGGGTTGACCAGTAACAGGATCACCGTGAACGGATTTTTGCCGAGGACCGCACGGCGGATGCGTTTGGTGACTTCAAAAATTTCCGCGCCCTGGCTCTCGGAGAGAATCACGACGTCCGGCGGCGCGCTCGCCAGATAAGGCTCCATTTCATCGGGCGTTAGAAAGCCCCGGATCCCTCCCAGACCGACGCTGCGCAGCATGGTGCGCAGGCCGTTGGCGACCTCGCTGTTTTTCTCCAGCAGGAAAATCGAGACGTAGGCCAGCCGCGCGGGATCGAATTTATCGGCCGGCCTGACTGGCTTAGGCGGCTCCTTGGTCGCATTGTCCATGGTGATGGCGCTTCCCCGAACGCCCGTTCCAACCCCCGTTGAGGTGCAGGCCCGCCAAGCTTACGCATCCGCCATCGACCGGTCCACCGTGATCCTTTGGGCGATGACTGATGTGTTACAACACCACTTTACCGTGGGAAATACCGCCGGGGAGCCATAATCCTCTACGTCCGTCATTCAGGTTCGAGACGAGATCATAAAGAGTCAGGGAGAAGAAAAATGCTGACGGGCCTGCTCGCATTATCGACCGCGTCGGCTTTTGCCGCGGCGGCTTGCTACATCAACATCGCCGAGCAACCGGCGCGCCTGCGTCTCGACGACAGGAACCTGCTCGCGCAGTGGAAACCAAGCTATGCGCGCGGCTTTGTTCTGCAGGGAAGCCTTGCGGTCATCTCGGGCGTTTTCGGCGGGGCGGCCGCATGGCAATCGCAAGACTGGCGCTGGGGTGTTGGAGCGGTGCTCATCCTCAGCAACTGGCCCTACACGATGTTGGGAATAATGCCGACGAATAAGCGCTTGAACGCGATCGCTCCGGACGCCGCAGATGAAACCTCGCGCGCGCTGATCGAGAGGTGGGGGCGCCTGCACGGTGTCCGATCCGCCCTTGGTGTCGCGGCCACGCTCGCCTATTTATGGGCGTCTCAGGCTTAGTCGCCAGCGGTTGTCTTTATCGCCTCTGATGGTCGCGCCCCTCAACCAATTCTCGCCGCGTCGTGGACGATACTTCGGCGTTCCCTTATCTTTCGGTCGAATGCAGGCTGACACGTAGGCGGATGCCATGACCATTCGGACCGGAGGCTGTCTTTGCGGCGCTAGGCGCTATGAAGTCGAAGGCGATTTCGACGGCGTGTGGGTGTGCCACTGCTCACTGTGCCGCAAGGCCACAGGATCTGTTGGAAATGCCATCTTGATCGTCCCGCGGGCGCACTTCCGCTGGCTTGCAGGTGAAGACCACGGCGTCACCTTCGCCCTGCGCCAGAGCTACACCATCACCCGCTGCAAGACCTGCGGCACGCCACTTCCGGCCGAGACAGACGAAAAGAACGTCTACGTGACGGCCGGTACCCTTGACGATCCCTTGGGCACGGGCATCAAGACGCACATGTTCTGTGCGTCGCGCGCCGACTGGGACCATGACAGGTCGGATGTCCGCTACTTCGATGAACGATCAGATTAGAGCAAGCCATCCCCGTTCACGCCCTTCCTCGCGCTCGGTACGCCATTCCAGCCCATGCAGAACAAACGGGTGAACGCGTATCAGCCGGATGGACGGACGGTCGGAGTGGTCCGCCATTGTTAGGACCAACGGATTTTTAAGGAAACTCGAACCAGGTACCTGCCAGCTTGTGATCCGGCGTGAGAGGCCCAACCTTCCAGATGAGCTTACCATTCCCGAAGACGGCCTCGTAGACATCCCAACCTTCGGCATCGACGCGCAGAAATTTCAGGTCCGTCAGTTTTCCGAGACGACGAAATGTCGGGCGGGTCGTCGGCCACGTTCTTTTGGTGCTCTCAATAGTTCCCGGCGCCATGTCTTCGTAATTCGGGGCACCCGTATGAAAAGCCGCGATCGAACGTCGCAAAAGAACCTCGCGCTCGGGCGAGGGTTTGTTATCGGCAACATACTTTTGCAACGCCTCTTCAAACGCTGTGGCAACGGACTCGTCTACGCGCTTCGCGAGATGCTCGCGCCCGTTCTGGTGCAACATCAGGCTCTCCGCAAAACCCTGCGCACTGAGTTTGAAGCTGAGCTGTGCAGGGGGCCGTAGGGTGAAGAACTTGGACTCGCTTTCTGGATAAAACTCGAGCGGGCCCTGCCCCGTTAGCCGCGCATGAAATAGTTCTTCCTTGCGCGAAACTGTGCAGAAGGTGTCGGGACTGAACTGGTAGCAGCCGACGAACTTGTCGAATTCCTTGGGATCGAACGTAATGGCGGTGCGCGGCGCTGCTTGCTCTGCGAGTCGTTCGACGGTGTATCTCGATCCTTGCGCATCAATCATCTCGGCAAAACCATTCGCCGCGTTCGCCGCGATCTCTGACGAAGACGTGCCGTTGATCAACGCCTGCAGCGTATTCCAGTTCGGATACCCAAGAACTTGGGCAAGCGCTTCATAGGCGTGAGTCTGTTTCAGTTTAATGCCTTCGGCCGCCAGGAATTCGCGCAAACGATTAGCCGCGTTCTTGGCTCCAACTGCAGACAAGGTAATAGTGACCATCTCCCAATCCTCCATCGGACGGTGTCGCAGAGAGAAGGCCCCGTTATCTCACCTGACCGTCCCGGGGTTTGGGGATGTACAGGAGGACGCGTTGTTGCAGCTTTGCCTTACCCTAACGGGCGGAGCCGGACTGGCGCTGCATGCCTGCCAGAATTCTAACGCGGGTCATGATCCGTAGCTATTATTTCTTCCGCCTCTTTTGCGTTCACGCGTTCATCTCGCGCGCCACACCATTTCCAAAGCATAAGTCGCGAGCCTGCTTTGAATTCCATAAAACACTAGCAACACGCACCGGCGCGTTATAGACGACGTCCCCTCACCACGTTCCTCCGGGGATTCCCATGACCGCCTGCGGCCTGGATTTCGGCACTTCCAACTCCGCCATCGGCGTGATGCGCGCCGGCGCGCCGGCGCTGGCGCCGGTTGAAGGCGGCGCGACAATCATTCCGAGCGCGGTGTTTTTTGACTACGAGACCAAGGGCGTGCAGTTCGGCGGCGCGGCCATCGCCTCTTACATCGCCCAGCATGAGGGCCGCCTGATGCGGGCGCTGAAGTCGATCCTTTCGTCCTCGCTGATTGATGAGAAGACGGCGCTGGGCAACCGCATGGTGCCGCTGACCGAAGTAGTGGAGATCTTCGTCCGCCACCTGAAAGAAAAAGCCGAGGCTTTTGCCGGCGTTGAACTGACGGCCGTGGCGCACGGCCGGCCGGTGCGTTTCGTCGATGATGACGATGCCGCCGACGCGCGGGCCGAGCGCGTGCTGGAAGGCATCGCGCATAAGGTGGGGTTTCGCGACCTATCGTTCGTATATGAGCCCATTGCCGCGGCCTACCACTATGAAGAGACCGCGCGCACCGAGGAAACCGTGCTGATCGCCGACATCGGCGGCGGCACCTCGGACTTCACGGTCATCCGCGTGGGGCCACAGCGCAGCCTGCGTACTGATCGGGCCGCGGACATCCTTGCCAATGCGGGCGCGCGCATCGGGGGCACCGACTTCGATGCCTTGTTCAACCTTGCTATCGTGATGCCGCACCTGGGGCTTGGCACAGAGTTGATCGCAAAGCGCCTGCCGATGCCGCGCGGGCCCTATGCGGAGCTTGCGACCTGGTCGACGATCAACTTCGCTTACACACCGCGGAACGAGCGGCTACTGGTGGAATTGGTGGCCGGCGCGCGCGAGCCAAAGAAGGTGGCGCGCCTTTTGAAGGTGGTGCGCGAGCGCCTCGGCCACCGCATTGCCCTTACGGTCGAGGACGCGAAGATCGCGCTGAGTGAGACCGAACGCACGGTGATGCCGCTCGACTTCATCGAGGCCGCGCTGGAGGCCGTCGCCACCCGCGCCGCCTTCGATCAGGCCATCGCGGACAAGACCGCACGGCTTCATAAGGTGGCGGCGCAATGTATCGCGGACGCGGGTCTGACGCCCGCCGACATCAATACGATTTTCTTCACCGGCGGATCGGGGCGCGTGCCCGCCGTGCGCACGGCGATACTACGCGCGGCGCCCGGCGCCCGCGCCACGGAAGGCTCCGACTTTCTTTCGGTCGCCCTCGGCCTGACGCGCGAGGCGCAAAAGCGCTTCGGATAGCGAAAACGGGACGCGGAAAAATTGCCTCTGCTAAGATCGCCGAGCGGTAAGATGGTTCATGACGCCTTTGGACCGGCCCGCGTTCCCGGCCGTATCGAATTATTATGAGTGGATATCGCAGCGCCCGGCTTTTATGAAGCATGGCCGGAATGGAACGGCCTGACCGCCCGTAAGAACGGGGCGCTAGGCCGCCTCGAGGCCGCGCGGTCAAATAGCGCTTAGCGCCGGTGGCCGGTTTCGGTGGCCCTAACTTTACAGGTCTCGCACGCGAAGTGGTGGTGACCGCCTCTGTCGCGCCCTCCAATACTGAGGAAACCCTGCGACACGTCTACCAGATCGGCGTGCGGATCGGCGGCGTGCGACCGCCACACCGCCGCGCCAAATTTTCCACAACGGGCGCACGACAGCGCCGTAGAATTCGTTTCAGACACTCAGCCCCGGCCCCGATTGAAGCGCCCCGCCTTGCGCGGCAGATTTTATACTTCGTATCGAAGAATCACTACGCTGAAGAATTGGTGTATCGCGTTGATCCGCATCAACTCTATTGGAACCGAGAACCTACAATCTGTTAGCAATGGACTGGAAAGAGGCCCTTGCCATGCGCTCACCTGAATTCATCAGCCTCGCCCGTTCAATTGTTTTTTCGGCCCTATTCCTGGGTTTGATCGCCGCGGCCGTCGGCGGCATTCAGCCGGCCATCGCAAGCTGGGCCCTGCTGTTTGTGATCGCGCTGGTGGTGATCATGAATGTGATCATCCAGCACAGCACTTTTCTGTCCATCGTGCTGGCGAACTTTGTGGGCCTGTATGCGTGTTCCTTCACGTTCTTCGTCGAGGAGCAGTTTTCGGGCGCTTCGGCCATCGACATCCAGATCGCATTCGCGCTTCCTCTGGTCGCTTTCACGCTGGGCATCTACGTGCAACGCCGCAGGATCGAACACCTGATCCAACACCGGCAAACCCACATCAGTACGGACCTGTCGCGGTCCACGTTCTGGCTTCTGCCGATGGCTGCAATCGGCGTTTCGACAGCCTTTCTGAAGCCCGGCGGCTTGGCGCCCGATGAGGTCGGATGGCTGTTGATGGGCTATATGGCGGTGATCGCCCTGATCGCCGCCGCCACCGCACGCGACATCGCGGTTTTCGTGCTCGATCTAGGGCTGTTGTTCAAGGACTTCTCGACCAACGCCGCGCACCTTATCAAACCGACTTTCGCCTTTTTTACGTGGTACTCGATGCTCGCCATCGCTTACGGCTCCCTCTACACGATTATCGACCGCCATTCCGCGCAGCCGAATTTCCAGATGGCCGGGAGCCCCCACCCCCTCACGTTCGCGGAGGGGATTTATTTTTCGGTCGTGACACTGAGCTCGGTCGGGTACGGGGATATCGCGGCGCAGACGACTGCGGTGCGCCTGCTCGTCGTTTCGGAAATCATCGCCGGCGTGCTTCTGTTCCTCTTTGGGGTGCAGGCCATTCTCGCGACCGCCTTGCAGCGCCGCGCCCCGAAATCGGACACTTAGCGCGACTTGCCGATTGCACCGCTACGCCGCCGCGGGTGTGGACCGCTGGAACCTGGCGATTTCAACTTCGACGCCCGCAAGCGGGAACGCCTGCAAGAAGGCGCGCAGTTGGAGTGAATCGCCGTCGGCATAGTCTTGCGACGATTCATCAGGGGTGAGAACCACATAGACGATCTTGCGGGCGGCCGGCGACGGATAGGCATCAAGCTGGGCCTTGGCGGCCCGCAGAGTGCGGGTGAGTTTACCGCGCAGGAATTCTTCCGGGAGCGTGCGCGCGTCATCGCGCATATGGATTGTCTTGACCTCGCAAAGCACCAAGGCGCCGTTCACGTCGGCCCGCAGGTCGGGCGCCTTGTCGTCATAGGACGGCGGAATCATCTCAATGCCGGCGCCGCCGAGCGATGCAAGGAAAGCATAGGCCTTGGCTTCGTTCAGAATACCGAAAAGCGGTTCCCACCCTCGCTGCGGGTTTCGGATGAGGCGTTTGACCGCGGCGGCTTTCAGCACGGCCCAGGCGGCAGAATCCAACGTCAGCAGATCCTGCTCGTAGCCCGCCAATAGGCTTCGCATGAGCGCGTTCGCTGCGGTGACACTCTCGAAATGGCGCGTGTAGGAGCTTGGCCGGCGCGCGTCCTGCGCGGCCGTGAGCAGTTCCTTAATGCGGTCAAGCTTGGGGGGGTGGACTTGCATGCTTTCGATAGGGGCGATGCGGACACGGCGGCGCGGCGCGCCACCTTAATTGCATCGTACCTTCCCGCGCGATTTTTTTCGGCCTATCGTTTTGGACCTTGGAAACGTGTGGGGCGCGGTTATGAAACTTTCGATGGTCTTGAAATGCGCGGCTATTGTTCTAATGGCAGGCGCGCTTCCGTACGAGGCGCGGGCTTATGATGTGTATGAGAAATCCATCGTGGAGCTGCAGGACGCGCTGGCCGCGGGCGAGGTGACCTCGCGCCAGATCGTGGAAGGGTATCTCGCGCGCATCGCGGCCTACGACCAGGCGGGGCCGAAACTCAATTCAATCGTGACGCTGAACCCGAAGGCGCTGGAGGAGGCCGAGGCCCTGGACAAGGAGCGCGGGCGCAAGAAACTGCGCGGGCCCTTGCACGGCATCCCTGTGCTGGTGAAGGACAATTACGAAACCCTGGGCATGCCGACGTCGGCCGGTTCGCTGGCGTTCGCGACCTATCAATCAGCGAACGATTCGTTTGCGGTGAAACGGCTGCGGGCCGCGGGCGCCATCATCCTGGGCAAGACGACGATGCATGAACTGGCCAACGGCATCACGAATATTGCCTCGTACACCGGCTTGACGCGGAACCCTTACGATCCGGCGCGCTCGCCCGGCGGGTCGAGCGGCGGAACGGGCGCGGCCGTTGGCGCGAGTCTGGCCGCGGCGGGCATGGGCTCGGACACCTGCGGATCGATCCGAATTCCGTCGGCCTTCCAGAACCTCATGGGATTGCGCGGCACGCAGGGACTGTCGAGCCGCGACGGCATCTTTCCCCTGTCTTCGACCCAGGATATCGGCGGGCCGCTCGCGCGTTCGGTGACCGATCTGGCGATCATGCTGGACGCGACCGTGGGCTATGACGCGAACGATCCCATCACCGCGGAGTCCAAGGGCCGCATCCCGAAGTCTTACCGTGACGGGCTGACGCCGGACGGGCTGAAGGGCGCGCGCATCGGCGTCGTGCGGTTCCTGTACGGCAACACGGGCGAAGACCGCGATTACGGAAACGTTGTGGACGCCGCGCTGGCCAAGATGAAGGAACAGGGCGCCGAAGTGATTGAGGTGACAATCCCGGGGCTTGAGGAATTGCTGCAGGATTCGGCGGTTATTACCTTGGAGTTCCGCAAGGATATGGATGCGTTCCTGGCCAAAAGGCCGAATGCTTTGGTGCAGAGCTGGGCGGAGATCTACGACAAGGGGCTTGTACACGAACAACTTCTGAGCCGGCGCGCGATGTACGAGAAGAGCGATGACGAAGCGCTGCGCCGCGCCTTTACCAAGCGCAAGGCGTTGCGCGAGGTGGTGGTGGCCCAGCTGGCCGAGAAAAAACTCGACGCGCTGGCCTATCCGACCTTCACGCGGCTGCCCAATCAGCTGACAAGCATCGCGGCCAATGGCGGATCGACCTGCCAACTGAGTGCAACGACCGGGCTGCCGGCGATGGCCGTTGCGGTGGGCTTTGGCGCGGAAGGCACGCCGGTGGGCATGGAACTTCTGGGCGCGCCGTTTGCTGAGGCAACGTTGCTGAAACTCAGCTACGGCTGGGAGCAATTCGCCAAGCCGCGCAAAGCCCCTTACAGCACGCCGGCCTTAACGGGCCGCACGGCGCCAGCGTCGCAGACCGTGCAGATCGATCTGCCCGCCCAAGGCACGCCGGGCGCGCAGGTCACGTTCACCTACGACGCCTTCACCGGTGTGCTGCGCTTTGACGCGACAAGCAAAGCGCCGCAGGAGGTTTTGAGCGTGACGGTGCAACGCGGGACGGGCGGAAAAGCCGGCGGCGTGGTGGCGCGGCTGTTGGCCCCCGGCCAGCAAAGCGGCGCGGGCGAGATCGCGCTACGCGTGGGGGAGTGGCGCGATCTGGCGGCGGAAAACCTCTACGTGCATCTTTACACGCGCGGCGCGCCGCTGGGCGCCGGCCGCGCGCCGATCAAGGTGCCGGTGGTGTTGGTGCAGGACTGAGAGCGGGTTTCGCGCCGTCTCGCCGGTGTGTGTGTGTCAGGGTAACTTGACATGGCCCATGCTGCACGCTGCACGCTGCAAAAGAGCGAAAAATTTAACGATACTAAAGTGTTAGGCCGATATTTTTTCACGCTGCAGTCACGCTGCACTGTGCTGCAGATGAGGCGATAAACCACGGCCGGCGGACGGCGGGCCGTGGCGCCACCGGTGTCTTCACGGGATGAACGATGTCAAAGAGCCGCGCGGCCCCCGCCCGCCGAAGCGACGGGCCGGAATCACGAGGCGCCATTGCTCCCTATATGGGGACTTTTGTCAATGAAATAGGGGCGCGCTGCCCGCGACGATTGTGACCGGCCCGCGCTGAAGACCGGAGGTGCGCTGATGCGTAAGGGGTGGCGCGGAAGGCGGTTTCCCGGCACTTTCCGGCGCGGTATTCTGAGGATCCGCGCGCCCTTTTCCTCGCGCGGCGGGCCACCTTGAGGCCTGAAGAGTTTTCAACGTGTTTGATTGCGCGGCGCCACGAACGCGGCAATCTAGCAAGCACCTGCTAGGGGCGGCGTCATGATCGGCCGAGTTGTTATTTTTTGCGTTACGATATTTGCCGCGGGGCAAAGCCTTGCCGCGGAGCCGGCTACGGCTCCGGCTCAGGCTCCGGTTAGGCCCGCGGCCCCAGTCGCGGCGGCGCCCGAGGCCCCCAAGACATTCAAGGACTGCGGCGACTGTCCCGAGATGATTGTGGTGCCGGCGGGCAACTTCCGCATGGGGTCGCCGCAGGAAGTGTTGAACGACAACGAAGGCCCGCCCCATGCGGTGAGCATCCGCAAGGCCTTTGCCGTCGGGATCTACAATGTCACCTTCGATCAATGGGGTTCCTGCGTGGCCGGGGGCGGATGCAACAGCTATGTGCCGCCGGACCAGGAGTGGGGCCGCGGCAAGCGGCCCGTCATCTATGTGAACTGGCACGATGCGCAAGCCTATGTGCGCTGGCTGAACGAGACGGTGCGGAGTTTAGAGCCGGCGGTGGAAGGCGCGCCCGTGAGCGCGACGGGGCCTTACCGGCTGCTGACCGAGGCGGAATGGGAATACGCCGCGCGCGCCGGCACGACGACGGCGTATTACTGGGGCGACGGGCGCGACAAGGGCAAGGCCAATTGCGACGGCTGCGGCAGTGAATGGGATAACCGGCTGACCGCGCCCGTGGGTTCGTTCCCGCCAAATCCGTTCGGTCTATTCGACATGGCCGGAAACGTCCTGCAGTGGGTGGAAGACTGTTTCCACGAGACCTATGCGGGCGCGCCGACGGACGGATCGGCGTGGAAGGCGGGAAAATGCGAAGCGCGCGTCATGCGCGGCGGATCGTACTTCAACAGCACCTACTATATCCGTTCGTCGCAGCGCTTTGAGGTGTCGCCGCATATCCGCGCCAACAATTCGGGTTTCCGCGTCGCCAAGACGATAGAGTAGGACGCTTCGCGCGCTTCTTGGCGCCCCCCTTCGCGCCTTACCGCTTCTTGACGAATTCGGCCCGCAGCACGAGACCTTTTATGCCGTCGTAACGGCAGTCGATCTCTTGCGGATCGCCGGTCAGGCGGATCGACTTGATGAGGGTGCCGCGGCGCAAGGTTTGGCCCGCGCCCTTCACGTCGAGATCCTTGATGAGCGTGACCTGATCGCCGTCGGCAAGAATATTGCCCTGGGAATCGCGCACCACGACTTCGTCGGCCTTCGCGGCGTCGGCCTGCTTGGCGCGCAGCGCGGCGGCGGAAATCCATTCGCCGCTCTCGTCGTCGTAAACATAATCATCGTCGCCGGACATCGTCACTTCCTTAATTGGCAAATCATCAGACCGCCGTTCCCACGAGCGACCCGATGCCCGCCGTCAAGGCCATAGCAAGCGCGCCCCAAAAGGTCACGCGCAGTGTTGCCCGCGTGATGCTTGCGCCGCCGGCGCGCGCGCCGATGGCGCCAAGCAAGGCGAGGAAGAGCAGAGAGGCCCCTGAGACGACGGGCACAAGCAGCGACGGCGGGAAAATCACCGTCATGAGGAGCGGCAGGGCGGCGCCGGCGGAAAAGGTTGCGGCGGACGTGAGGGCGGCTTGAATGGGACGGGCGGTCGTCATCTCGGAGATGCCAAGTTCATCGCGGGCGTGCGCGCCGAGAGCATCCTTGGCCATAAGCTGATCGGCAACCTGGAACGCAAGGCCGGATGCGACGCCGCGCTTGATATAGATCTCGGCCAGTTCGGCGCGCTCGAGCGCGGGCTGACCGAGAAGCTCGGCGCGTTCGCGCGCGAGATCGGCCTGCTCGGTATCGGACTGAGAGCTGACGGAAACATATTCTCCGGCCGCCATGGA
>CANJEU010000015.1 GCA_947473445.1 Fidelibacterota bacterium
CGGTGAACTTGAAGGCGTTTGAGAGCAGGTTCTTGATGATCTGCTGGAGTCGCTTGTCGTCGGTATACATCGAGCGTGGCAATTCGTTGTCCAGTTCGACCTGGAACTCGAGCTTCTTGTCCTGGGCGAGCTGGGCGAAGGTACGATCCATGTGATCGCGCATCGACGAGAAGAAGGTCTCGCCCACGTCCAGCGTGACGGTGCCCGATTCGATTTTCGATAGATCGAGAATGTCGTTGATCAATGCGAGCAGGTCCGAGCCGGCATGGTGGATCGAGCGCGCGAATTCCACCTGTTTGTCGGTCAGGTTGCCTTGCGTATTGGTGGACAGCAATTTGGACAGGATGAGCAGCGAGTTCAGCGGCGTGCGCAACTCGTGACTCATATTGGCCAGGAACTCCGATTTGTATTTCGAGGTGAGCGCAAGCTGCTCGGCTTTTTCTTCAAGCTCGCGCTTGGCGTTTTCGACTTCCCGGTTCTTGGCTTCGACCTGCGCGTTCTGCTCGGACAGCAGCTGCGCCTTGTCTTCCAGTTCGACGTTAGTGCGCTGCAGTTCGTCCTGTTTGGCGCGCAGCAGCTCCTCCGACTGACGGAGTGTATTGGCCTGCTGTTCGAGGCGGTCGTTGGTCTTTTTCAGCTCTTCCTGCTGGGCCTGAAGTTCGGCGGTCAGAAGCTGCGACTGTTTAAGCAGTCCTTCCGTGCGCATGTTGGCCGCGATCGTGTTGAGCACGATCCCGATCGATTCCATCAACTGATCGAGGAACGACTGGTGGGTTTCGGAGAATTCGCTGAACGAGGCCAGTTCGATGACCGCATTCACTTCGCCTTTGAACACGACCGGGAGAACGATGACGTTCAAGGGCGACGCTTCGCCAAGGCCGGAGCTGACCTTGATGTAGTCGTGCGGGACGTTGGTGAGCAGGATGCGCGATTTTTCGAAGGCGCACTGGCCGACGAGGCCTTCGCGCAGCTCAAAGCGATTGGCGAGATGTTTGCGGTGGTTGAAGGCGTAGGAGGCCACGAGATTCAGTGCGACGCGGCTCTCTTCGTCCTTTTCAGTGACATAGAACAGCCCGTGCTGCGCTTTGACGAGCGGCGCGAGTTCGGACAGCACCATGTTCGAGACCGTGGCCAGATCGCGCTCGCCCTGCAGCATTCGGGTGAAGCGGGTCAGGTTGGTTTTCAGTCAATCCTGTTCAGTGTTCTTGAGCGTCTGATCCTTCAGGTTTCGGATCATCTCGTTAATGTTGTCTTTCAGCGCGGCCACTTCACCCGACGCTTCGACGGTGATGGACCGGGTCAAGTCTCCCGTCGTCACGGCGGTCGACACTTCGGCGATGGCGCGCACCTGCGTGGTGAGGTTCGCGGCTAGCTGGTTCACGTTGTCGGTCAAATCGCGCCACAGGCCGGCGGCGCCGGGCACGCGGGCCTGACCGCCGAGTTTCCCTTCGATACCCACTTCGCGCGCGACGTTCGTGACCTGGTCGGCGAAGGTGGCCAGCGTATCGATCATCCCGTTGATGGTTTCGGCGAGGCTGGCGATTTCGCCCTTGGCTTCGAGGGTCAACTTGCGGCGCAGGTTCCCTTGCGCTACCGCGGTCACAACGTCGGCGATGCCGCGCACCTGAGACGTCAGGTTGGCGGCCATCATGTTCACGTTATCGGTCAAATCCTTCCAGGTGCCGGCAACGCCGGGCACGTTGGCCTGACCGCCGAGCTTGCCTTCGGTACCGACTTCGCGCGCGACTCGGGTCACTTCCGAGGCGAAGGAGTTCAGCTGGTCCACCATGGTGTTGATGGTGGATTTCAGTTCAAGAATTTCGCCCTTCACATCCACGGTGATCTTCTTGGACAAGTCGCCGTTGGCCACCGCGGTCGTCACTTCGGCGATGTTACGCACCTGGCCGGTCAAGTTCGCGGCCATGAGGTTCACGTTGTCGGTCAGATCTTTCCAGGTACCGGCCACGCCCTTCACTTTGGCCTGACCGCCTAGCTTTCCTTCGGTGCCGACTTCGCGCGCGACGCGCGTGACTTCCGAGGCGAACGAGCCGAGCTGGCCCACCATGGTATTGACGGTCTTACCGATGCGCAGGAATTCCCCACGCAAAGGACGACCGTCGATGTCGAGGTTCATGGTCTGCGACAAGTCGCCTTTGGCGACGGCTCCGATCACGCGGGCCATTTCCGAGGTGGGCTGCACCAGATCGGCGATGAGCGTGTTGACGGTGTCCATATTGTTGGCCCACGAGCCCGACGCATTGGCGAGCTTCGCGCGGTGGGTGATCTTGCCTTCCTTACCGACGAAGTCACCGAGACGCTGGAATTCCTTGCTCGTACGTTCGTTGAGATCGACCACGTCGTTGAAGGCTTCAGCGATTTCGCCGTCGATACCTGAAAGACTGCTGGGCAAGCGGACCGAGAAGTCGCCTTTGCGCAATGCGCGTAACACAGCGAGCAGATCGTGCTGATCAAGCGACGTGGTGGATTTTTGCGCGCGCGTGGCGGATTTCTGATTGAGCTTGCCCATAAGGGACCCCCTGTCTGAGGCGCACACGGCTCATGCCGTTGGCCGAACGGTGAACACATGGGAAACCCGGCGGCCTGCTCAAGATGCGTTACGCATAAGCGCCCTCACCCGCTGTAACGCGGGCCGAGCCCAATCCGGATATCCTCTATGCGGGCCAACGGCCTAGGGTGTTCAAATGTTCCGTGTGAGACGTTCTATTTTTCGAATCCCAAGGCGCAATTTGTTCGCGCGTTAGGGGAGCCGAATATTTGGTAGCACCGACAGCGTACTCACACCAAAGCCCGTCTAGCGGCGCGGCGGGGGAGAGGCGGCTGGATTCGCTGGCAAAGGTGAGATGGGCGGCAGCGGAGATGCGGCCGGCGCGGGCGCCGTCATATCTGGCACCAGCCGTCCTGCGGGAGATTCACCGGCCGGCGCGATGTTACCTGAGGGCGAAGACGGCAACGGCGCGAGGGGCGCTGTGGTCCCGGGCAACAGCGGCGCTGCGGGAGCGGTGGGCGGTGGCGGCAATGCGGGCTTTGCGATCGACGTGAGGGGTGAGTTTGCCGGCGGCGCGGGGCTACGCATGACCGGCGGGATGATCAGCTGATCGTTCGCGCGCCTGACGCGATCTTCAAATTCCTGCTGGATTCGCGTGCGGTCGCCTTCCCCGAGCGAATTTGTAATGCGCCCTCTGCATTCGATTTGCTCGGACACGGACAGCCGGATATTTCCGCAAATATCCTGGGCGAGCACCGTCCCGCTCCAGAGGCTCGTGGCGATGACGAAGAACGCCGAACGCATATACATCGCGATCACTTCACAAAGATCGTCACGTGTCTTTCCATATGGTTGCCAGCTCGCGCGCTCACAAGACCGCTCACTTATAGCAAGAACGACGGAAACGATGCGCCGGAGCTTTCGTTGTAACTGTATTGGAGGCGTTGATGGACAAGACCAGAACACGCAGCATGACCTAAGCCATGCCATCGACCGCAATCCGCCGCATGAACTATCGGGACGCGAGCCAGGTGCTGGAAGTGGAATTCACCAGCGGCGCGATCTACGAATATTTCGGCGTGCCGAAGTGGGTCTACAAAGATTTCACCGCATCCTCGTCGCGGGGGCGCTATTTCGCGTATCGATTCCGCGACAAATTTCCCTACCGCAAAAAGAAGCCGCAGGGCCCGCATTGAGTTGTTTCTTATGGCGAGGACACGCCCCAAAGACGCGTTAAGGCGCAACCTCGATGTCAGCGAATATCGGAAGATGATCGGAGGCGCTTGCGCCTGCGGGATCGACCCAACTTGTGATCAGCGCGCCGAGCGGCCGGCAGTAGATGCGGTCGAGCAGGAGCACCGGGCAGTACGACGGAAAGGTGCGATGATGCGTGCGCGAAGGCAGCGACGCCGCCAGCGCGCGGCGAACCGGGCCACGCCATGGCCAATCGTTGAAGTCGCCCAGCATGATCGAAACACGATGTTCGCTCTTGGCGATGTCCGCAAGTTGCCGGGCCTGACGGCTTCGCTCCGTGAACCACAGGCCGAGATGAACGGCCGAGAAGTTTACGGGTCCGAACGGAGTTTCAATGTCGGTCTCGATGGCGAAACGCTTTTCGAAACGGCCATATGACAGGTCGTGGAGCTTCACGCGCGTCAGGGGCCAGCGGCTGATGACGGCATGACCGTAGTGGCCGTCCTCGGCGACAATCGTACGCGCTTCGGCCTGATGTTGCCCCAGGGCTTGGCTGAAATAGGCAAGCGGTAAGGGTTCATCCGGGTGGCGTCCCCGAGGGTCGACTTCCTGGAGCGCGAGGACGTCGGGATTATGCGCCTTGATGACGTCCACGACGCGGGCGAGGTCGCGCTTGCGGTCCGGCCCGATGCCGCCGTGGATATTCCAGGTCATCACTCTGATGTTGCGCGCAGCCGACATCTTCCCTGACATGATCCTTCGCTTCTGTCCGCGACGGACCAATCAGACCGCCTACGCGGTACTATATGGGAAGGGAGGGGCGCGAACCCCAGGGGCTGATTCGACCGACCGCGCTTAGGTCATCGACCAACCGTGGCTGACATTGAGCGACTGGCCCGTCAGCGCGTTGGTCTCGAAAGCGGCGAAGAAGAGAACGGCGTTGGCGACGTCATCGACGGTGGTGAATTCACCATCAACCGTGCCCTTGAGCATGATGTTCTTCACGACCTCTTCTTCTGAAATCCCGAACGTCTTGGCCTGCTCGGGGATCTGCTTATCGACAAGCGGCGTACGCACAAAGCCGGGGCAGACCACATTGGCGCGTACGCCATGGGCAGCGCCCTCTTTGGCCACAACCTTCGCAAGACCCATGAGGCCATGTTTGGCGGTCACGTAAGGCGCTTTCAACGGAGAGGCCTCTTTCGAGTGGACGGACCCCATGTAGATAATCGCCCCACCCGTGCCCTGCTTATACATATGTCGCAGGGCTGCGCGGGTGGTGAGGAAGGCGCCGTCCAGATGGATCGCCATGAGGCGCTGCCAATCCTTGTAAGCAAAATCCTGCAGCGGCGAGACGATTTGAATCCCCGCGTTGCTCACCAGGATATCGATCTTGCCGAAGTGCTGGGCGGCCTGGGCCATCCCTGAATCGACCTGAGACTCGCTGGTCACGTCCATCGCAACGCCCAGCGCATTCGCGCCTAACTCAGCGGCGGTGGCTTCGGCTTGCGCAGCATTGAGATCGGCGATCACGACTTTGGCGCCCGCCTTTACGAAGGTTTGCGCGATGCCACGTCCAATGCCGCTGGCCGCGCCGGTGACGACGGCGACTTTTCCTGCGATGCTCATTTAAATCCTCTTTCGCCGGCCACAGGTCGATTTGAAGTGGCCGATTTGAAGTGGGCCTATTGGAAGCAGGCCGATCAGAATTCCGCTTCGAGTTCTTCCATCTCTTCGGGCTCGGCCAGCGCGCCCTCGGTCCAAAGCACGACAGGCGCCCACGCCAGGATCGTTTCGCAGTATGCCGCACAAACGGCATCGAGCTTCACATCATACGTCTGAAAGCGCGTGCAGACAGGGGCATACATCGCGTCGGCCATGGAAGGCTGTTTCCCGAAAAGATACGGGCCACCGTAGCGTGCGAGACAGTCGCGCCAGATTTCAAACACCCGCTCCATGTCGGCCTTGGCACCCGCCCACACCTTGAATCCGGTGAAACGCGCCTTGAGGTTCATGGGCAGGGCCGAGCGGAGATTATAGAAGCCCGAATGCATCTCCCCGCAGATGGAACGGCAATGGGCGCGCACCTTCGGATCCGTCGGCAGGAGACCGGCGTGCGGCTTGAGTTCAGCTAAATATTCGGCGATCGACAGGGTGTCCCAGACGCTGATCCCATCGTGGTCGAGCTTGGGCGTCAGGAAAGAGGGCGAAAGCAGCAGGAGTTCGGCCCGGGCGGCCGGATCGTCGGCCCCGACCGCTTTTTCCTCGATCTCCAGGCCCGCCATTTTGCATAGGAGCCATCCGCGAAATGACCAGGATGAGTAATTTTTACTGGAAATAGTGAGTGTTGCGGCCATTGACCCCCTCGAGGCGTGGGACGGACCTTCCCCTTAAGGTTGGGTGCGCCCCTGCAGGATCATCTCGCACCGCAACAAATTTTGCACTAGGGTTTTATATGTGCGGGGGCCAGAACGGCCGTTAAGCTGGGTTCAGATGCTTTATTCTCTTTATGAACAACAACGTACGTGGACCGAACCGTTCCGCCGCATGGCGGGGGTGGCGCGGGACGCATTGATGCCCCTCACCGCCACGCCGGCGGGCGCGGGCTTGTCACATTTGACCGCCGGCCTCGACCTCCTATCGCGCACCGCCCTGACGCACGAACACCCCGGCTACAACATCGATCATGTGGTGATTGACGGCCGCCCGGTACCGGTCACCGAAGAAGTGGCCGCGACCTCGCCGTTCTGCACGCTGCTGCGCTTTCGCAAGCCGAGCATCGCCGGTCAGCCCAAGGTGCTGGTCGTGGCGCCCTTATCGGGCCATTTCGCAACTCTGCTGCGTGACACGATACGCACGCTGCTGGCCGATCACGATGTCTTCCTGACCGACTGGCACAATGCGCGCGACATTCCGTTGACGCACGGCGACTTCGGCTTTGACGACTGTGTCGAACACATCATCAATTTCCTTGAGACGATGGGCCGCGGCTCTCACGTCATCGCTGTTTGTCAGCCGTGCGTGCAGGTTTTGGCCGCCGTCGCCGTGATGGCGGAAACAAAGAATCCCGCGGCGCCTGCCTCGATGACTTTGATGGCCGGCCCGATCGACACGCGTGTTCAGCCCACGAAGGTGAACGAACTCGCCCTCGGCCACCCCATCGAGTGGTTTGAAAAAAATCTCATCACAGAAGTACCGGCCGGCCTTAAAGGTGCGGGCCGCAAGGTGTACCCAGGCTTCATTCAACTTGGCGCGTTCGTCTCGATGAACGGCAGCCGGCATCTGAAACAACATCGCGATCTCTATATGCACCTCGCCACCGGCGATGTGGACCAGGCCAACGAGATCAAGACTTTCTACGACGAATATTTTGCCGTCTTCGATCTGCCGGCGCGCTTCTATCTTGAGACGGTGCGGAAGGTGTTCCAGGAGGCCGATCTCGCACGCGGCGCGCTGACGTATAAGAACCGGCGCGTTAACCCCGCAGCTATCAAGGCGACCGCGCTGCTGACGGTGGAAGGCGAGCACGATGACATCTGTGCGGTCGGCCAGACTCTTGCGGCGCACGACCTTTGCGCCGGACTGAAGCCTTTCCTGAAGCGTCATCACCTTCAGGCGGGGGCCGGACACTACGGCGTCTTTAGCGGCCGCCGTTGGCGCACGCAGATCTATCCGATCGTGCGCAACCTGATGCTCTCGGCCAACTGATCAATCTCCCGCGGGACGTGCATTTGCCGAGCCTGATGCCGCGCTTGTGAAGCCGGCCCCGGAATCGCTGCGATTTGGTCGCACATTACCCGCAAAGCCAGCGCTGTCTGTACTTATGTGACCCTGGACGCCGATTGCACGGAACAGGACTTGCACTTGCAACGTTTGCAAGTGGACTCGTCTCGCTTCGGCCGGCATCGCCCCGGGTCACGCCGGCCACAAAGGAGAATTCCCGTGAAGAAGCTCATTCTGAGCGCCACAGCACTAACCTTCCTCGCCTCGTCGGTTGCGGCCGCCGTCCCGGTGTCCACATCGGCCCTTCCGGCCGCGAGCGCAACACTCACCCAATTGGTCCAATACGGCGATCGCGATCGCGGCCGTGACGAACGCACCTTCGAACGCGGCGAACGTCTGCCGCGCGAATTGCGCGATAAGCGTTATATCTATCGCGACTGGCGCCAGAGCAATCTGCCGCGCGCGCCCAAGGGGCATGTGTGGATGGAGATCGGCAATCAGTACGTGCTCGCATCCATGTCCAACGGTCAAATTCGCGACGTACGTTGGACCGAAGAATACGAACAACGTATGGCCCGCCGTGAAGACCGTCGCGACGACCGCGCCGAGCGGCGTGAAGATCGGCGTGAAGATCGCCGTGATCAGCGCCGTGAATACACACGCGCCGAACGTGAGCAACAGTGGCAGGCCCGTTACGCCCGCCAGTATCAGCTATCGGACGATCAGTACTACCGCGAATGCAGCAAGCGTCCTGATCCGGCCGGCGCGCTAGTAGGTGCGGTCATCGGCGGGCTTCTCGGCAATGCGGCCGGTAACAATCGCAATAAAACCGGCACGACGATCATGGGAGTGGTGGCCGGCGGCGCGATCGGCGCCGCGCTGACCAGCAAGCTCGACTGCAACGATCGCAGCTACGCCTACAAGACCTACACGACCGGCTTCAACGCCGGGAAAGCCAATGCCTATTACGATTGGCAGAATCCGCAGTCGGGCACCCGCGGCCGTCTACACGTGCTCGACTACTACGAAGACGAAGATAACTTCCATTGCAGCGTCTACAGCCAGACCATCTGGGTGAACGGACGTCCGGAAGAAGCACGCGGCCGCGCGTGCCAGCAGCCCGATGGAGCCTGGGCCATCATTGACTAGCGAACTCCCTGCCGGCGCGGCCGCATCTTTTTGATGCCGGCCGTCGCCGCCGGGTCGCGCGTGCCAGCGCCCGATGGAGACCGGCCATCCTTGACTAGCGATGGAAGCCCGGCAGGTCCATGACCTGCCGGGCGCCATGACCGGCCCACCCACCAGCCCAACACCGGCCGCAAGCTACAACAGCCGCGCCGCGTGATTGTGCGCTGCAGCAAAGCGGGCGAAAGTTGCAGCCCGCCCCGAACATTCCCTGCTTTCCAACAAAAACACTGGGCGAGAGCGCAAAGATACGCGCACTCGCTTGCTATTTATGGTGTCTTTTGTTTCAGTCCCAGAATTGAATTTTAACTGGGGGGTTTGTTTCCATGGGCAAATTGGCACAGCAAGTGCTTTGGGTAGGGGTCGCCTTATTGGGCGCCGCCTGCATGGGGGTCTTAGCCCTCCACGAAGGTGAGTCGATCAACGCGGCATGGTTGGTCGTCGCCGCCACCTGCACTTACGCAATCGGCTATCGCTTTTACAGCGCTTACGTGGCGAATACGGTTCTGGGTGTCGATGGCCGCCGTCCAACGCCCGCCGTGCTCAAGAACGACGGTCTCGATTACGTCCCAACAAATAAGTACGTGCTGTTTGGACACCACTTCGCGGCCATCGCGGGCGCGGGGCCCCTTGTCGGTCCTACGCTTGCCGCGCAGATGGGTTATCTGCCGGGCACGTTGTGGATTCTCGTCGGCGCGGTTTTCGCAGGCTGCGTGCAGGACTATGTGATCCTGTTCTTCTCGACGCGCCGGAACGGCAACACCCTTGGTCAGATGATCCGCGACAACCTCGGCAAGGACGCCGGGATTGTCGCCATCATCGGCATCCTTTCCATCATGATCATTCTGCTCGCGGTGCTGAGCCTCGTGATCGTCAAAGCCCTCGCGGAAAGCCCGTGGGGTGTCTTCACGGTGGCGATGAGCATCCCGATCGCGATCTTAATGGGTCTTTACATGCGCTACGTAAGGCCTGGCAAAGTACTTGAGGTTTCCGTCGGCGGATTCGCGCTGCTCATGGCGGCGCTCTATTTCGGCGATACGGTTGCTAAGGATCCGTACTGGAAGGAAGTGTTCACGCTGTCGGGCACGTCCATCACTTGGTGGCTCATCATCTATGCATTCGTCTCGTCGGTTCTGCCGGTGTGGCTGATGCTTGCGCCGCGTGATTATCTGTCCACCTTCCTCAAGATCGGCACCATCGCACTGCTTGCTGTCGGCATCCTCGTTGTGACGCCGGATCTGCATATGCCGGCGATGACGCAGTTCATCGATGGCACGGGCCCTGTGTTCGCCGGTCCGCTCTTCCCGTTCCTGTTCATCACCATCGCCTGCGGCGCCATCTCGGGCTTCCACGCGCTGGTGTCCTCGGGCACGACGCCGAAGATGATCGAGAATGAGACGTTGGCCCGTCCGGTGGGTTACGGCTCGATGATCTGCGAAAGCTTCGTGGCCATCATGGCGCTCATCGCGGCCTGCGCGCTTGATCCGGGCGTGTACTTCGCCATGAACAGCCCGGCAGCGCTCATCGGCACGACGCCGGAAAGCGCCGCTGCGGTGATTTCGCAGTGGGGCTTCGTGGTCACACCCGAAAATCTGTCGCAGATGGCCAAGGATGTGGGTGAAGGTTCGATCCTGTCACGCACCGGCGGCGCGCCGACCCTCGCGGTCGGCATGGCGCACATCCTGTCCCAGTTTATGGGCGGCGCGGCGACCATGGCGTTCTGGTACCACTTCGCCATCCTGTTCGAAGCGATGTTCATCCTGACGACGTTGTCGGCCGGAACGCGTGTTGCCCGCTTTATGATCCAGGATCTTCTGGGCATGGCGAGCAAGACGCTGGGCGACACGTCGTCGACGCTGGGTAACCTGGTCGCGACCGGCATTGCTTGCGCGGCGTGGGGATACTTCACCTATCAGGGCGTGATCGATCCGTTCGGCGGCATCAACTCGCTGTGGGCGCTGTTCGGCGTCGCCAACCAGATGCTGGCGGCGATTGCCCTCGTGCTCGCAACGGTGCTGGTTGTCCAACTCGGACAGATCAAGCGGATGTGGGTGACGGGCGTGCCGCTGGCGTGGCTGCTGATCTGCACCATGGCGGCTGGCTGGGACAAACTGTTCCACGAAGACCCGCGCATCGGCTTCCTGTCGCACGCCAAGATGATCGAGGAAGGCCTCGCGGCCGGCACGGTCATGGCCCCGGCGCGCTCGATCGCGGAGATGGAGCGCATCGTGTTCAACGACTACCTGAACGCAGGCATCTGTGCCTTCTTCATGATGATCGTTGTGGCGCTGGTGTTCTTCGGCATCCGCGCCATCCGCGGCGGCCAGGGTATCCCCGTCCACACCGAAACCCGCGCTCAGCCGGCGGAGTAACATGACCAAAAGCCGCAACCTGCTTGCCGATCACTTCCCGGAGGAGACGCCTGTTCAAAGCTTCTTCTCCGTGGTGATCGCACGGTTGCGGCAGACGGCCCGTCTGATGTGCGGGGTGCCAGATTACGAGACCTTTATCCGGCACCGCAAAACCACCCATCCGGACGAGCCGGTCCCGAGCTACGCCGAGTTTTTCAATATGTGCCAGATCCGCCGGTTCGGCGGGGGGCCGGGCGGAATGCAGGCCCGGTGTTGTTAGGGCTTAACGACTGAATTTCGCTTTCGGGCGGTGCGGGGAAACCTTCACCGCCCGATCCGTTTCTGGCGCAAATTCAGCCTCTTACACCCTAAAATTTTACCGGATGGCGGTTACGTCTGGTTTATAAGACGCCCCCCGGATTGACCTGGGGCTACGTTTGCCCACATAGACGGCCATGAACATTGCGTTAGCCCCCTCGCCGGCAAGCCCAAAGCCGCTTTTTGCCTACAAGAAGTACTGGGCGCAGCGGTTCGGCACAGCCCCTTTCCTGCCCATGAGCCGGGCGGAGATGGACGTGCTTGGGTGGGACGAGTGCGACATCATCATCGTCACGGGGGATGCGTACGTCGATCATCCCAGCTTCGGCATGGCGATCATCGGGCGCGTACTGGAAGCCCAAGGCTTCCGTGTCGGAATCATCTCGCAGCCCAATTGGCAAG
The DNA here is from genome assembly GCA_947473445.1 of Fidelibacterota bacterium. Classification (GTDB taxonomy): domain Bacteria; phylum Pseudomonadota; class Alphaproteobacteria; order Rhodospirillales; family Rhodospirillaceae; genus SHVO01. Next base: position 11,680 of record CANJEU010000015.1, read on the forward strand.
ATCCGGACTCGTTCAAGGCCCTTGGCGCACCCAAACTTTTCTGGGGCGTCACCGGCGGCAATATGGACTCGATGGTGAACCGCTACACCTCGGACCGCCGCCTGCGCCACAACGACAGCTACACCGCGGGCGGTGAAGGCGGAAAACGCCCGGACCGTTCGGTTATCGTTTACGCCCAGCGCTGCCGCGAAGCCTTCAAGGATGTGCCCATCGTGCTCGGCGGCATCGAGAGTTCGCTGCGCCGCATCGCGCACTACGATTATTGGTCGGACAAAGTGCGCCGTTCGGTCCTGGTGGATTCAAAGGCCGACATTCTGCTCTACGGCAACGCCGAACGCGCGGTGGTGGAAGTCGCCCACCGTTTTGCAAAAGGCCAGAAAGCCGCCGAGATGGACGACGTGCGGGGCGTCGCGCTGCTGAAGCCCGCCGTTCCCGAGGGCTGGACCGAAGCGCGCGCCGATGACATCGAAGCGACCGACGAAGGCGCCAAACAAGCCAACAAGGAAAGCGGCGAAAAAATCGTCGTGCGCCTGCCGGCCTTTGAACAGGTCGAGAAGGACCCCGAAACCTATGCGCGCGCAAGCCGCGTGCTTCACCGCGAGAGCAATCCGGGCAACGCGCGTCCCCTGGTGCAAAAGCACGGCGACCGCGAACTCTGGGTGACACCGCCGCCGATCCCCATCACCACGGCCGAGATGGATGCCGTGTACGAGCTTCCCTATGCGCGCGGACCGCATCCTTCTTACGGCGATGCGAAGATCCCGGCGTGGGAGATGATCCGATTCTCGGTGACGATCATGCGCGGTTGCTTTGGCGGCTGCTCGTTCTGTTCGATCACCGAACACGAAGGGCGCATCATCCAAAGCCGCTCGGAAGGATCCATTCTTCAAGAGATCGAAAAGATCCGCGACAAGACCGAAGGCTTCACCGGCATCATTTCAGATATCGGCGGCCCGACGGCGAATATGTACCGCATGGCATGCAAGGACAAAGAGATCGAGTCCAAGTGCCGCCGGCCGTCCTGCGTGTTCCCGGGCATCTGCCCGAACCTCAACACCAGCCACGACAAGTTGATCCAGCTGTATCGCAAAGCGCGCGAACTGCCGGGCATCAAGAAGGTGATGGTCGCCTCCGGCGTACGCTACGACCTTGCCGTGAAGAGCCCCGAATACGTGAAGGAACTCGTGACCCATCACGTCGGCGGGTATCTGAAGATCGCGCCCGAACATACGGAAGCCGGGCCGCTATCGAAGATGATGAAGCCCGGCATCGGCGCTTACGACAAATTCAAACAGATGTTCGATCAGGCGGCGAAGGCCGCGGGGAAGGAATACTTCCTGATCCCCTATTTCATCGCAGCTCACCCCGGCACGACGGACGAGGACATGATGAACCTCGCCCTGTGGCTCAAGAAGAACAAGTATCGCGCCGACCAGGTACAGACGTTCCTGCCCTCACCCATGGCGATTTCGACGGCGATGTATCACTCGGGCAAAAACCCGTTGAAGCCGGTGCGCAAAGGCGCGTCGGAGCATGTCGATACCATCAAGGGCCTCAAGCAGCGCCGCCTGCACAAAGCGTTCCTGCGCTATCACGATGCGGAAAACTGGCCGCTGCTGCGCGATGCTCTGAAGAACATGGGCCGTGCCGATCTCATCGGACCGGGTAAACACCAGCTCATCCCGTCGTGGCAGCCCGCCGGCACCGGGGGAACGGGCGGCGAGGGAAAACGCACGGGCCGCAAACACCGTGTTCAGACGTTCCTCACCAAGGGCATCAAAGAGCCCCGCCGCCCAAGCAAGTAGGGCGCCACGCGCAAACTTTTTCGTCAGATTCCCGCATGAGTTTACGCGCCCGTTATAAATAACTTGTACGCGGTTGTTACGAGACGCCCGCTGTGCAGACTGCGCCAGTTGCTGCCCCAAAGTGACCCGCGCCAACGGGGGGAAGTCGTTGGACGAATGACGATCGGGGCTGTCGTATTTGGGGGCCCCGGCTCCGTCGAGCCGGGGCTACAAATGCAGCACCGTCTCACCCTCAAAAGATAAACCCCTCTCTCGGGGGGAACGAGAGAGGGGCGTGTATCCCCGTCCGACGGCTGCAGGGGGGCTGGGGCTTTGTCGGACGTCGGAAATAGAACGCAGGCCCTACGGAAGTGTTCCGAAGGATCCTGCGCCGTAACAATTCTTTTTTGTGGGTAAGTGGACGCACGTCGGACGCTCGGGCGGGGTCGTTTTGGGATACTAAAATCGTCCCGATGGCAGGACCGCTCCCTAGTTCTCGCGTCCGCGACGAATATCCCGTTAGGTCTTCGTCAGTAAGCTCATGAGACTCGATGTGTCCCAGCGCCCATGACCCTGGGCCTGGACCTCGGCGTAGAACTGATCGATGAGGGTAGTGACCGGAAGCTGCGCACCGTTGCGCCGCGCTTCTTCCATGGTGATGCGCAGATCCTTGCGCATCCAATCGGCCGCGAAGCCGAAGTCGAACTTTCCCTGCAGCATGGTCTTGCCGCGGTTTTCCATCTGCCACGATTGCGCAGCGCCCTTGGAAATAACCGCGAGCACCGCTTCCATATCAAGGCCGGCGCGCTGACCGAAATTGAGCGCCTCGGCGAGGCCCTGGACGACGCCGGCGATGCAGATTTGATTGACCATTTTTGTAAGTTGGCCAGCGCCGCTCCCGCCGATCAGCTTGCACATCTTGGCGTAGGAGGCGATGACCGGTTCGGCGACCGCATAAGCATCGGCTTCGCCGCCGCACATGACCGTCAGCTGCCCGTTTTCAGCGCCCGCTTGGCCGCCGGAGACGGGCGCATCAATAAAGCCGACGCCTTTTTCCTTGCTGAGCACCGCAAGCTCGCGAGCGATATCGGCCGAGGCCGTGGTGTGATCGACAATCACCGCGCCCTTGGCAATTCCGGCAAGAACACCATCGGAGCCCGTGATGACCTGGCGTAGATCCGGGTCATCGCCGACGCAGACGAACACAATCTCGGCGCCCTTGCTGGCGGCCGCAGGCGTCGGCGCGCTGGTGTTGCCGTATTTGGCCACCCAAGCTTCGGCCCGCGCCGGGCTGCGGTTGTAAACCGTGACTTTGTGAGCTTTGGTGAGATGTCCTGCCATGGGAAACCCCATGACACCTAGACCGATGAACGCAACGTTCGCCATACCGTCCCCCGCATAAGAATGGGCTGAGTGTAGACGCGTCTTTCGCGGCGGTCAGCAGGGCTTGAACAAAAGATCCTGATAAACGCCGCTGCGCACAGAGGCGATAACTTCGGCCACATCCAGCGCCGGTCCGATCCCGGCGCCGGTGACCTGATGGACAGCGTAGCGGTGATCGGCGAAGCGGCGCACTAGCCGGGCCGCCGAACTGCCCA
>CANJEU010000016.1 GCA_947473445.1 Fidelibacterota bacterium
ATAGGCTGGGCCGGGCCTCAGGGGCAAAGTGCCTGGGTGGGGGTCGGGAAGCGCACCGCAACTGGCCCAAGGCCGGGACTGACAGACTGACAAAAGGGGTTCTGGCGGTTTTGTCAGTCGGGGGTTGTGCGTGTTGGGGTGATCGCGAAGCTCGATAAGCAGAGCGACGAGCCGCTGCCAACTATGCTCGAGGTCCTATCGCGGCGAAGTAGCGCCTACCGGGTGCACAGCGGGTGCACAGAAGAATATTGCCTCATAATTACGAGGCCTAAATTCCAGGTAAGTCATTGAAAGTAATGGCGCGCCCGGAAGGACTCGAACCTCCAGCCTTCTGATTCGTAGTCAGATGCTCTATCCAATTGAGCTACGGGCGCACGCGAGGGACCTGTCCCGACGGATCGGGTCCACCCCATTTCGGTTGCTTTGGGTCAGGTTGGGCTGGGAAAAGCGGCATCCCTGCCTTGATTGACTGCGCCGCGGACCGAACGGGCGCTTGGGATACTAAGATCATGGGACCGTTGCAAGAAAAACCTCAGACCTGCCAACGGGTCGGTTCCCGGGACCCCCGTCTCCCGGCTTGTTTGGGAAGGGTGCATCGCGTAAAGTCACGTGCGGTGCGGGGTGATGACGCATTATAGTGCACCACCAAGCATTTGGGGCGACTTCTCAACGTTTGAGTTCGGGAAAAAGACCGGAACGGCTCGAGGCGCGGTTTTCATCCGTCGGATTATTCCTCCGAGTACGGGGATGCGGGTAGGATACTCACGAAGAAATTGTGTGCGAAGACGCATACAGCGCCAGCCTAACCGGTTGTGGGGAATGTGAGTGTGAGTGTGAGTATGCAGGTATTGGGGCTGTCCACAGTGCGTTTTGGACAAACTGAGCTGAGTCGTAAGCGCTCTTTCCTAGGGAACGCTGCGATCGCCGCTCTGGCCGTCACCCTTGCCGGGTGCGCGGGCCAAGGCGCGTCGCCCGCCAATGCCGCGGAAACGCCCGCAGGCGCCACACAAGTTGCGGCCGCCGATGTTCAGGCCCAGGGCATCGCACCGGCGGCCTCGAGTTCCAGCCGCTTCGGACCGACCGCGGTGGGCCAGAAAGCCACGCAATTACGGGCCGATTTTGAAAAACTGCGCGGCAATACGACGACCCGCAGCGAACAGCTTGAAACCATCCGCAAACAGACGATCTCCAACGTGAATTCCTACCATTCGCTGGTGGGCAGCATTCGTTCGCGCCTGCAGATGGGCTCGACCCCGGGCAATCCGGAACTGCTGGCGAACTGGAGCTCGGCCCAGACGCAGCTGACGCAGATCGATGCCGATATCGCGACGCTCAATCAATTATCGGCCCAGGTTTCGGGCGATGCGGGCGCCTCGGCCTTCATCTTAGAGAATATCCGCGCCGCTTACGGCCTTTCGGGCGCGCTTGAAGACGATCACCGCCAGCTGCGTATCCTGGAAGACGAAGTCAATCAGAACGCGATCGTGATCGACCGCGCGCTGCTGGATCTGAATGCCGAAATCGGCCGCCAGCAGGCCTATGTCAGCACCGAGCGTAATTCGCTGGTCGAGTTGGCCGCCGAGATCAACGCCGGCCAGTCCTATCCCGCCACGGCCAACAGCGGCGCGCGCCGCGCTGTTCCGGTGCGCAACGTCGCAACCGTCTCGGCCGAGACCTTCGCTGAACGCCGCCCGCTGGTGGTGATTCGCTTCGATAAGCCCGACGTTGCGTATGAACCGCAGCTTTACCAAGCCCTGTCGCGCGCCCTTGAGCGCCGCCCCGACGCGGTGTTCGATCTGGTTGCCGTGTCGCCGCAGGGCGGCAACCCGGCGGCCGCGCGCCGCAACGCCGATACGGTGTTCGCCTCGATGACCAATATGGGCTTGCCCTCTGAACGGGTTGCCATGGCTGCGATGCCGAGCAACGCCGCCAAGACGCCGGAAGTTCATATTTACGTTCAGTAAGCCGGACTTCAAAAAATACATCGGGCGGGACCGCGAAAGCAGTCCCGCCCGTTTTGTTTGGGGTTTGGCGAAGTTTAGGCGGCGACGGCGACCAGTTGGGCCGAGAAGGATTCGGCTTCCAAGGTAACCGAGACCGCGTGGACCACGGCGGCGATGCGCACGGCCTGCTGAACCTGCAACGTCGAAACGCCGGCTTTGCGCAGGACTTTCTCGTGGCTGTCGATGCACAGGCCGCAACCGTTCACCGCCGAGACGATCAGCGACCATAGTTCGAAATCGACCTTATCGACACCCGGATTGGCGAGCGCGTTCATGCGCAGACGGGCCGGCAGCGTGCCGTATTCGGGCTCGGACGCGAGGTGCACGAAGCGATAGTAGATATTGTTCATGGCCATGATGGCCGCGGCGGTCTTGGCCGCATCGAAGGCTTCACGAGACAGCACCGCGGCCGCTTCAGCCGAGATGGCTTCGATCACGGCCTCACTGCGTGAAGCCATCGCGGCCGCGAGCAATCCGCCATAGGTCTGCTGCGGCGTGAGCGTCGTATCGGCCGCAATGGACGACAGATTGAGCTTCAAATCCTTGGCGTAAGCGGGAAGCGCGTTCTTCAGAGTTTCAATATTCGACATGAGATCCTCGCAGGGAACAGGGCTCGGGAGAGAGAGAGAGAGGGGGACGCCGCTCCGTGTGTGAGGGGGGAAGCGGAGCGGCGCCCGGTGCGGCCTTACGTGCGGGCCGCGTCGAAGGAGCTAGAGGGGGGGGGACTAGGCTGCCTTCAGAGTGTCTTCGCCTTTCTGCCAATTGCAGGGGCAGAGTTCGTCGGTCTGCAGCGCGTCGAGCACGCGGAGCACTTCGGCCGGATTACGACCGACGCTGAGATCGTTCACCGCGACATAGCGAACGATATTGTCCGGGTCGGCGATGATAGTGGCGCGGAAGGCGACGCCTTCGTTCGGCTCGAGCACACCAAGAGCCGAGGCGAGTTCCTTCTTGATGTCGGCCAGCCAGGGGTACTTCACGGCGCCGAGGTCGGCGCGGCTCTGACGCCAGGCGAGGTGCACGAAATCGCTGTCGGTCGAAGCGCCGATGAGCTGGGCGTCGCGGTCGGCGAATTCGCCTTCGACGTCGTTGAAGCCGATGATTTCCGTCGGGCAGACGAAGGTAAAATCCTTAGGCCAGAAGACGAAAACCTTCCACTTGCCGCTAAAGCTGGCATCGGTGAGCACCGGGAATTGGCCGCTGGTGTCGGAAACGGACTTCAGGGAGAAGGCCGGAAGCTTTTGTCCAATCGTGATCATTTCAGTCGTCCCTCGGGGGTTGGGGTGTTGTTGGCGTCGAGGACCTATCTAAGGCACGAGTGTTATTGAATCTAACGATTAAATATGATTATATTGATCGATTATGTCACTTAGATCCCTGCCGTCCTCCCGCCAGCTCAGTTACCTGATCGCGCTTGTCGAAACGGGGCATTTTGGCCGCGCCGCCAAGCGGTGCAGCGTGACCCAATCCACCTTGAGCGCCGGTCTTAAGGAGCTTGAGGCGATGCTTGGCGTGACATTGATCGAGCGCACGCGGCGCAGCGTGGTGGTCACGCCCTTGGGGCGGATGATCGCCGCGCGCGGCCGGGAGACGATTGCCTATCTCGAGGATCTGGTCGATCTCGCACGGGCGGGGAAGGGTGAACTGTCAGGGCCGGTGAATCTCGGCATCATCCCGACCATCGCGCCTTATCTACTTCCGACGCTGGTCGCCGAGACAGCGCGCGCCTTTCCGCGCGTAAAATTGTTGGTGCGCGAGGAGCAGACGGCGGGCGTGCTGGCAAGGCTGCGCAAAGGCGAGCTCGATCTTGCTTTGATCGCGCTGCCTTACGACACGGAGGGGCTGGACGTTGCCGAGATTGGCGCCGAGGGCATGGTTGTGTGCATGCCCGCGGCGCACCCTCTGACGGCCCGCAAGACGGTGCGCGAAGCCGATCTCGCGGACGTGCCGCTCTTGATGCTCGAAGGCGGCCATTGCCTGCGCGATCATGCGCTCGCCGCCTGCCGACTATCGGACCGCGCCTTCAAGGAGGTGTTTCAGTCGACCAGTCTGCCCACACTCGTCGCAATGGTGGAGGGCGGGGTGGGTCTGACGTTGCTGCCCCGCATGGCGGTCGCGCGCGAGCTTTCGGGCCGGCCCGATCTCGCGGTGCGCCCGTTCGAAAAACAACAGCCGATGCGCGACATTGCGCTGTGCTGGCGCAGCGCCGCCGCCCAAGGAGACAACTACGCCCGGCTCGCCGCGGCGTGGAAAGCTGCGAATATCGTGTGAGACGGCTTACGTCGCGATGAGGCGGCGGATGTGGAAGAGCAGAACTTCGAACGCATAGGACTTGGCGAGCAGCGGGCGGCCGACGTCCCGCTCCTCGGCGCGCTTGCTGATGTTCGGACCATCGGACGCCATGATGATGCGTACGTGCGGATGCTTCGCCTCGACCCAGCTTGCAAGCGAGACGCCATCGATCTCGCCGGAGAGCTCGATGTCGGTAAAGAGGAGGCGAATCGGCTCGCCACTAGTGAAAAGCGTCTGCGCTTCGGCGCCGCTTGAGGCTTCAAGAACCCTGTAGCCGCACGAACGCAGATAATCGGACGACGCAACGCGCGTCAGAACCTCGTCCTCAACCACCAGCATCGTCGCCTGCTTCTCGGCGCCGTCACCCGGACGCCCCGGCATACTTGCTGGAAGTGGGGCGCGCGGTGGATCGTTTGCGGTGACAAGGCGCAGCATCGTAATCCCCCTCAGGTCTGCCGGGAGGTCACGGCGCAGAGGAAGGGCGCCCGTCGTGGAGCGTCTTCTTCTGCGCATCATATGGCGTGAATACCACTCCCCCGCGACAGCCACACCCTCCGGCTGTCGGAATAAAACGCGCGATGGCGAAGAAAGTTCCAATCAGTTCAGATATTTACGTAACGTGAGATTATCCCAGGATAATCAATGACCTAAACGCGCGGGATCGCGATGTTGTCGATAAGCCGAGCGCGGCCAAGCTGGGCGGCCGCGAGCACACGGCCGGGCTCGGTCTTGGCCGTGAGCGGCGCGAGTGATTCGGCGTGGCGCGCTTCGACGTAGTCGACCTTGGAAAAGCCGGCGGCGAGGATTTGCGCCTGCGCGGCGGCGGTGGCGGCGGGAATAGGTTCGCCGGCGGCAATGGACTTCGCTGCCGCGCTGATGGCGCGGTATAGCGCCGGCGCCTGCGCGCGTTCGTCGGCCGACAGGTAGGTGTTGCGCGATGACAGGGCGAGTCCGTCGGGCTCGCGCACGGTCTCGGCGCCGATGATGTCCACCGGGATATTGAGGTCGGCCACCAAGCGGCGGATGAGGACGAACTGCTGGTAGTCCTTCTCGCCGAAGAGGGCGATATCGGGCAGCGCCTGCAAGAGGAGTTTCGCAACAACCGTTGCCACGCCGTCGAAGTGACCGGGGCGGTGCGCGCCGTCGAGACATTCGCTGACGCCGGAAATCTGAATGTTGGTGGAAAAATTCGCCGGATACATGGCCGCGGCATCGGGCGCATAAAGAAGATGCACGCCCGCCGCATTGAGCAATTCAAAATCGGCGGTCTCGCGGCGCGGATAAGCGCCGAAATCCTCGTTCGGGCCGAACTGCTTGGGGTTGACGAAGATGGTCGCGACCACGCGGTCGGCCATTTTCATCGCCCGCTCCATCAGCGTGATGTGCCCCTTGTGCAGGGCGCCCATCGTGGGCACGAGCGCAACCGAGCGCCCTTCACGGCGCCAGGCCTGAACGCGGCGGCGCAGGCTTTCAACGTCTCGCACCGTGACGAGACTGACGTTTGCTATGGACATGCGATCAGCGCTTTTTGGATTTTTTGGCGGGCGTGGCCGGGGCCGCGCCATATGTATTTTCGAGCCCGGGGAAACGGCGCGCGCGCACGTCGGCGGCGTAGCTTGCCACGGCCTTCGAGACTTCATCGCCCAGCAGCGCATAGCGTTTGGCGAACTTGGGCATGAAGGCGCTGTAGAGGCCGAGAATGTCTTCGGCAACGATCACCTGGCCATCGCATTGGGCGGACGCGCCGATGCCGATGGTGGGCACGGCCGCGGCCTTGGTGATTTCGCGGGCGACGGGTTCGACTGTACCTTCGACAACGATGCTGAAAGCGCCAGCGTTCGCCAATAGTTTTGCATCGGCGACAAGCACGCGCGCTTCGTCGTTCGACTTGCCCTGCACGCGGAAGCCGCCGAGGACATTCACCGACTGCGGCGTCAAACCAATGTGGCCCATCACGGGAATTCCCCGCGACACAAGATATTCAACGGTCGAGGCCATCACCGCGCCGCCCTCGAGCTTGACGCCGGCGCAGCCGGTTTCGGACATCACGCGCGCGGCGGCTTTGAACGCATCGACGGGCGAAGCCTGGTACGCACCGAAGGGAAGATCGACAATGACGCAGGCGCGCGCGCTGCCGCGCACGACCGCTTTGCCGTGGGCGATCATCATGTCGAGCGAAACGCCGACCGTCGTATCGAGGCCGTAGACCATCATGCCCAAACTGTCGCCCACGAGCAGCAGATCGACATGCGGATCAAGGAAGCCGGCCATCGGCGCGCTGTGCGCGGTGATGCAGACGATGGGTGCGCCGCCCTTGCGCGCTTGAATATCGCGCGGCGTCAGGCGTTTGGTGATGGGCGTTCCGCCCTCGCGCTTGGGTGGCTGTGGGATGGTGCTCATGCGCCGGTCTCTACTCTATTTCGGTCATTTACGGGAGCGGTAATACCACATGACAGCCGCGATGGCGGCGAGCAGTACGAACAACCCACCCGCTTCGGAAACATTCACTTTAAAGACTCATCGTTGGTTACAGAGGCAGGCGGATGACGAACGTCGTACCCGCCGCGGAGGTGGACGCGAGATCAAGATCACCGCCCTGTACCCTAATCAGTTCGCGCGCGATAGGAAGACCAAGCCCGGAACCGCCGGCACGGGTCGAGCCGGCGAACGGCACAAACAGATTTTCAAGCGTCCGCCGCTGCAAGCCCGGTCCGTCATCCTCCACCCGGATGACCGCCTTCTCGTCTTCGCGCTGCGCGCTAAGCGTGATGAGGCGCGCGCCGGCTTGGGCGGCGTTGCGCACCAGATTGTCGACCGCGCGCGTGAGTAATTCCGAATCCGCCGCGAAGGTAAAATCATCCGCCCTCGCGACTCGCAGCTCGCACGCACCGCAGACCTTCTGCAGCGCGCCGCAAATCCCTTGCAGGAACGCGGCGCTGCTCATGGGCTGCTTGTTGACCTCGGGCAAGGACTGTTTGGCGAAACTCATAGTGGTATTGGAGAGCTGTACCGCGCGATCGACCGCCTTCATCATGCTCGCGGTCATGCGGCGCACGTCCGGATCGGGTGTTGCTTCAAGGCCATCGAGTTCGAGCGCGGCGGTGGCGAGGATATTCTTGAGGTCGTGCGAAATTTTTGTGACAGCCGTGCCGACCCCGGCGAGACGTTCCTTCTCGAGCAGCGCCTGGCGTAGTTCGCGCTGCATGGCGGCGAGCGCTTTTTCGGCCACGCCCACTTCGTCCTTGCGATCGGAGGGTTCGATGATGCGCGCGGGATCCTCGGGCGCTTGCTGGAACGACGTGATCGCTTCGGTGAGGCGCCGCAGCGGATGCACCGCGAGCCATTGCATCGCGACATAGACCGCTGCAGCCGCAATGACCGAGACGATGAAGCCGATGAGCAGAATGCGCTGGCCGTAATTCCACATGTTCATGCGCAGCGGCGCCTCGTCGAGATAGACCTCGACCAGCACTTCGGGATCGCGCAGGGAATACCCCGTGACAGCCACGGCCACCTCGCCGGATCGGGCCATCATGGCGAAGGCGTGGAAAATCGATTCGGAAAAATTCTCCTGCCGAAGATCATAGAGGTGCGGCAAGACCGTCGGGATGCTGGGACCCAAGGTGCGCGGCGCCTGGCCGGGGCGGGAAATGGTCATCCCGAACATCCCGCTTTGAAACAAAAGGGTATCGCGCAGCAGGGGATCGATCTCCTGGGTTGCGACTTCCAGGGCCACCATTACGAGGTGAGCCTGTTCAAGTTTCTGGTTGAGGTAGGCAATGCGCGCCCTGCTCATCATGGGGGCTAGGACGGCCACCTGGGCGAACATGACGAACCCGATGGTGAGGATCAGGAGACGGGCGGAGAGGCTGGAGGTGCGCCTCGGGGGCGCAAAGGGGGCCACCTCCCGCGGACGTCGCGTCCGGGGGTGGTTTTCCTCTGTATCCGCCTCGAGGCGAATCTGCCTGCGGTCCGCCGGCGCCATGGTTTCTCCCTTTGGGTCTTATTATCACACTCTGGGGTCCGCCCCGGGGCCGCGGGCAAAGAAGGCCGGGGCACCCCACCGCTCGTCTACGCGCCCGCGTCCTGCCCAACACCTTGAGGAAAGAGGGGTTTTACCCCTTTGTGACAAGTCCCAACCGGGTCAAATTGTTGAAAAATAAGGGGCTCTTGCCATTGACTTGCCGGCAGCCCTACCGCTATACACCGCCCGCTATTTGGGCCTACGGACCTTAAGCCGTCTTGGCCTTGAACCAGGGGCGCTCGCCTTTTCAGGTGGAGTGTTCTTTCTTTTTTAGATGAACCGGAGTTGGTGACGTGAAACGCACCTATCAGCCCAGCAAAATCGTGCGCAAGCGCCGCCATGGTTTCCGTTCGCGTATGGAAACCGTCGGTGGTCGTCGGGTACTCGCGAACCGCCGCGCCAAAGGCCGTAAGCGCCTTTCGGCTTAATCGAGCTGCCGATCCGGCCAGCCGAGCCTAGCGGTTCCATTCGGAGCCGGATGCGCCTCCCGAGAGGATGAGCTATGTCCGTGGACACAGCCGTTGGACCAGCACGCGAGTCGCGCCGTGGCCGGCAATGGGTGTCCCTTGAACGCCGTGCTGACTTCCTGCGCGTCAGCGGCTCGGGCCTTCGGCGCGTAACACCGGCCTTCATCCTTCAGGCCGCGCCGCGCGAGATGACAGATTCCGCATTGCCAGTGCATGTGGGCTTCACCGCCAGCCGCAAGGTGGGCAACGCCGTCGCGCGCAACCGTGCGAAACGACGTCTGCGGGCGCTGACCGACCTTTTGATCACCGAAGCCGACCCTGCGTTCGATTATGTGCTGGTGGGCCGCACCGAAACCGTGACGCACGACTTCAGCGCGATGAAGAAAGACCTTCAATACGCGTTCCGCAAGGTTACCGTTCCGCGCACACCGCGGCCGCGCGAGACTCGCGCATGAAACATTCTGCAATAAGTCACGTGCTGCGCGGTGCGATTCGGGTCTATCAAGTGACGGTCTCGCCACTTCTGGGACCGCGCTGCCGTTTTCATCCGAGCTGCTCTCATTTCGCCTGCGAAGCCATTGCGGCGCACGGTGCAGGACGCGGCTCGCTTCTCGCGGTGAAGCGTCTGCTTCGCTGCCATCCGTGGGGCGGTTCGGGCGTCGACCCGGTCCCGTCACCTCCCTCTTCGTAAGCAGGTCTAAGAGCGCCTATGGATCAACGTAACCTGATACTCGCCGCCGTCATCTCGATCCTGATCCTGATCGGCTGGGAATCTTTCCTGGCGCCGAAGCTGATGCCGCCGGCCCCGGTGACGAGCACCGAGCAGCCCGCGGCCGCGCCGAGCGTGGACACCGATGGTCCCTCGGCCCCCATCGCCATGCCCACGCCGCAAGGCGAGCCGGTGACCGCACCGCCGCCGGCCGAAGCCGCGCCGGTCGCCGGACGCGTGAAGATCGCCACCAAGGACGTGCAAGGTTCCATTTCGCTCGCGGGCGGACGCATCGACGACATCCACCTCGTGCGCTACCGCGAGACCACCGACCCGACCAGCCCCGGCATCACGCTGCTGACGCCGGCTGGCTCGGCCACACCCTATTACGCCGAGTTCGGCTGGATTGCGTCCGACACGTCCCTGCGCCTGCCCAACGCAAGCACAGTGTGGACGGCCGAAAATTCGGACGCGGTGCTGTCGGAGACGACGCCGGTGACCTTGAGCTGGGACAACGGCGAAGGATTAGTCTTCCGCCGCACCATCCGCGCCGACAAAGAGTATCTGTTCCGCATCGATCAATCGGTGACGAACGGCTCGGGTCAGCCGATCACCTTATTCCCTTACGCGCTGGTGGCGCGCACCGACACGCCGACACTGGCGGGCTTCTTCATTCTGCATGAAGGCCCCATCGGCGTGTTCAATCAGACCACGCTGATGGAACCCAATTACGAAGAGCTGCGCGAGGACGGCAAACAGACGGTGGCCGAATCCACCGGCGGCTGGATCGGCATCACCGACAAATACTGGCTGGCCGCGGTGGCCTTCGATCAGACCAAGAAGGTGGCGGCGAGCTTCACCCATTCGACCCCGGGCGGGCGCGACCGCTATCAGACCGACTTGCGCGGCGAGCCCGTGGCTCTTGCGCCCGGCGAAGAGAAAAGCGTGAGCGGTTATGTATTCGCCGGCGCCAAGGAACTCGAACTGCTCGACCAGATTGCGACCGATCCGGGCCTGACGCAGTTCGATCTGGCCATCGATTTCGGCTGGTTCTACTTCCTGACCAAGCCCTTCTTCCATGCACTGCGCTGGCTGCACGGCATCCTTGGCAACTTCGGCCTGGCGATCATCGCCTTCTCGACGTTCCTGCGCCTTTTGATGTTCCCCATCGCCAACAAGCAGTTCAAGGCGATGAACCATCTCAAGCGCCTGCAGCCGGAAATGAAGCGCCTGCAGGAACGCTACGGCAACGACCGCGTGAAGATGAACGAAGAGCTGATGGCGCTTTATAAGCGCGAGAAAGCCAACCCGTTATCCGGCTGCTTGCCGATCGTCCTTCAGATCCCGATCTTCTTTGCCCTCTATAAGGTTCTGTTCGTGACCATCGAAATGCGTCACGCGCCGTTCTACGGCTGGATCAGGGATCTTTCCGCGCCCGATCCGACCGGCATCCTGACCCTTTTCGGCTTCGTGCCCTGGGATGTGCCGGCCGTCATCGCCTTCCTCAATATCGGCATCTGGCCGATCATCATGGGCGCGACGATGTTCTTCCAACAGAAGCTCGCCCCGCAACCGGCCGACCCCACTCAAGCCAAAGTGATGATGTTCCTGCCGATCATCTTCACCTTCATGATGGGCACCTTCCCGGCCGGCCTTGTCATCTACTGGGCGTGGAGCAATCTTCTGGGAATTCTGCAGCAGTGGATTCTGCTGCGGAACGAGCCGGCCACCGAAGACAAGAAATCCTAACGCGGTGCTCAACGATCTGAACCCAAGCTTCGATCCGCTGATCGTCGAATCGGGGCGCAAGCTGTTCACACAGACGTGCGAGTTCATGCTCGGCGTGCTTGAGCTTGCGCAGATGCCCGACCCGAATATTCCCGAGATCACTTTTGCCGGGCGGTCGAACGTCGGGAAGTCGAGCCTCATCAACGCGCTCGTCGGACAAAAGAGTCTCGCGCGCACGTCCGTCACGCCTGGACGCACGCAGGAAATCAACTTCTTCAATCTCGGACATCGGCTGACCCTTACGGATCTGCCCGGCTACGGCTTCGCCCAGGCGCCGAAAGATAAGGTGCAGCTGTGGACCGATTTCATCCGGAAATATCTGAAAGGCCGCCCGAACCTGCGCCGGGCCCTGGTCCTGGTCGACAGCCGCCACGGCCTTAAGGATACCGACCGCGACATCATGACGCTGATGGACGACTCGGCGGTGAACTACCAGGTCATCATGACCAAGGCCGATAAAGTCAAACCAGGGCCGCTGGCCAAGACCCGCGACGCCATCGCCAAGGAGCTGACCGAGCACGTGGCAGCGCACCCGGAAATCCTTGTGACCAGCTCGGCCGAAGGCTGGGGCCTCGCCGAGGTGCGCGCGGCCATGGTTGAACTCGCCCTGCCGGAACGCCGCTGAGAGCAGTTGCGCTTGCGCGCCATTGGCCTTATGCGAGTATTTGAGAATTCTTCACACGAGGCCCGCTGTCCCGCATGACCGTAGAACGCACTCCCAACGCCGACCATGAGATCTGGCTTGAGAAGGCCGGCATCCTCGCGGAAGCGTTGCCGTTCATGCGCGAGCATTCGGGCGAGACCGTGGTCCTGAAGTACGGCGGCCACGCCATGGGCGACGAAAAGTCGGCCCAGAGTTTCGCCAGCGACGTCGTGCTGCTGAAACAGGTCGGCATCAACCCTATCGTTGTTCACGGCGGCGGGCCCCAGATCGGCGCGATGCTCGACCGCTTGCGCATTCAAAGCTCGTTCATCGACGGCCTGCGCGTGACCGATGCCGCGACGGTTGAAATCGTCGAGATGGTGCTGTGCGGTTCGATCAATAAAGCCATCGTCACGGCCATCAATAAGGCTGGTGGGTTCGCGGTGGGCATGTCGGGCAAGGACGGGAACCTCATCAAGGCGCGCAAACTGCGCCACTCGAAGAAGGACCCGGGCTCGAACATCGAGAAGATCCTCGACCTCGGCTTCGTGGGTGAACCGAGCGAAATCAATCCGCACATCCTCGACACCTTCGAGGAGTCCGACATCATTCCCGTGATCGCTCCCATCGGCGTTGGTCCCAACGGCGAGACGTTCAATATCAACGCCGATACGGCCGCCGGCGCCATCGCGGGCGCGGCGGGCGCGACGCGACTTCTGATGCTGACCGATGTGGCCGGCGTGCTCGACGACACCGGACGGCTGATCAAGGAAATGACGGTCGAACGCGCCAAAACGCTGATGCAATCGGGCACCATCTCGGGCGGCATGATTCCTAAGGTGGAAACCTGCCTCGAGGCGGTGGAGCAGGGCGTGGAAGCCGCTGTCATTGTCGACGGCCGCGTGCCGCACGCGGTGCTGCTGGAACTGTTCACGCCGCACGGCGCCGGGACGCTGATCAAGGCGCGCTAAGCCGCCGTTTTGCGGCGTCGATAGGCCTGAAACCCATGAAGACTCCCAAGCTAAGCGATTTTGCGAGGACGGAAACGTGGGTGTTCGACCTCGACAACACCCTTTATCCGGCATCGACCAATCTGTTCGCACAGATCGACGTGCGCATGAAGGCGTTCATCGCCGGCGCGCTTGGCCTCTCCCCGGACGATGCCTTCAAGCTTCAGAAACAATACTACCGCATGTACGGCACCTCGTTGCGGGGGCTGATCCTGCATCACGATGTCGATCCCGATGCGTTCCTTGATTATGTTCACGACATTGACCATAGCGTGCTGAACGCCGATCCGCGGCTTGAGGCGCTTCTGAGCGCCCTGCCCGGCCGCAAGCTGATCTACACCAACGGATCGGCCTACCACGCCGAGAGCGTCATGAAGCGCCTGGGCGTTGCGCACCACTTCGAGGACATCTTCGATATTCGCGCCGGCATGCTGATCCCCAAACCCGATCCCGCCGGCTACGCGGCCATGATCGCCAAACACGCGGTGACACCGGCCAAGGCGGTGATGTTCGAGGACAGCTACAAAAACCTCGGGCCGGCCGCCGCGCTGGGCATGAAGACCGTGTGGGTACGCCATGCCGGCGAGATGCCCACCGACGGCGACGATTTAAGCCATTGTCACTATCAGACCGATGACCTGCTCGGATGGCTGAGCGAGATGCTGGCGGAGCCTCAATCTTGAGGCGCGTTGTGCAGGTGGGATGCGTCCTCACCCTGGCCATCTCAGGCGGCCTACCTGCCCATGCCGACGAATCGCAAGCCACCGATCGATTCATCGATTTTGTCTCGAACGGCTGCGTCCAGGCGTTGATCGACGGCGCATCGGTGCGGACGTTCGCGAGCAAGGCGCTGGCGGTGCCCGCGCCGGAGGATTTCGCAAAGTCCTTTCTGCGCAAGGAAATCGGCACGGTGTTCGTGATCGACGATCCCGTTTACCCGCTAGTTCTGGCCGAGCGGCCTGACGGACCGTGTACAGTGAACACCAAGTTCACGGGCGATCTGACCGAAATGATCGAGATCGTGGAGGACTTCTTCGCCGGGCCCGGCGGCGGATTCTATCCGGTGCGCACCTTCGAAGAAGAAGCCGGCACGTTAGGCTGGACGACGCACCGGATTTATCTAGGGCGACGCCAAGGCAAGAAGCTCACGCTCTTGTTTTCGACAACGCCGGGCGATGACACCGTCGGTCAGGTGATGTTCGCGGTGGCCGAGACCAAGCCTTAGTCATAGAGCGCTTCACCCGCCCCGCCCTCTCCCCTGAAGAAGGGGAGAGGGGTATGGGAGTACATTTACTGATTGCGCTTTGAGCCGGCGCCGGGGATACGGTTGCGCCCCGTGAGATTGCGGCCGTACTGAAGTTCGTCGTCGTCCGCCGC